>DASXGW010000005.1 GCA_036488875.1 Candidatus Baltobacteraceae bacterium
TGCAACGAGTCGAGAATCGCGCGTTCGCTCTCAGGAGTGCTGCGCGCTTGATCGGTATCCTCGATCCGCAGCAAAAACTCGCCGCCGTTATGCTTCGCAAAACAGTAGTTCACGAGCGCAACATACGCCGTGCCAACATGAGGGTCGCCCGTCGGAGACGGAGCGACCCGGGTGCGTACTCTCATTTATTCCTTTAGTCCTGAGCCTGTCGAAGGGCCTAACCGACTAGCTCGCGTCGCTTGCCGCACTCCGCTTCGACGAAATCGATGATCTCTTGGAGCGGCGCGCCGGGAGTAAACACCGCTTTGACGCCGGCCTTGCGCAATTCGTCCGCATCTTCGGGCGGAATGGTGCCGCCGCCGAAAAACACGACGTCTCCGGCGCCTTGCGCCTCGAGCTGTTCGAGCACGAGCGGGAAGAGCGTCATGTGCGCACCGGAGAGAATCGAAAGGCCGATTCCATCGGCGTCTTCTTGAATCGCCGTTTGTACGATCTGTTCCGGCGTCTGAAAGAGGCCGGTGTAGATGACTTCCATGCCCGCATCGCGGAGCGCGCGAGCGATGACTTTGGCGCCGCGGTCGTGGCCGTCGAGGCCCGCCTTAGCGATGACGATGCGTAGTGGTCGGTTGGCCATAGATTCCTTTACGTTGAAGTTCCTCGCTCAAACGCAGCGCCTCTTCGAACTTGCGCTTGACTTCGGCAAGCGTGCGCCGCACGCGATGCCGTTCGAATTCCGTTCTTATTCGCATTAAAACACCGATCGCTCCGTGTAGCGGCCGTACACCGCGGCCATTGCCTCCACGATTTCGCCTTCCGAGCAGTAGGCGTTGACGCAGTCGATGAGGTGCGGCATGAGATTGTCGCCTTCGTCGCGGCAGGCTTTTTGCAAGCGGTCTAGCGTCTGTTGCACCTTGCCGGCGTCGCGTTTAGCGCGCAGCTCTTGCAACGAGCGCGCTTGACCTTGCGCGACTTCTTCGGTGATCTTGAGCAGATCGAGATCGCCGCGATCTTCTTCACGCTGGAAGTGATTGACACCGACGATCACGCGATCTTTCGATTCAATCGAACGCTGATAGCGATAGCTCGCCTCCGCGATCTCTTTTTGGAAGAACCCGGCTTCGATCGCTTCGACGACCCCACCGTACTCTTCGATCTGCGTGAAATATGCTTCGGCTTGCCGTTCCATCTCGTCGGTAAGCGCTTCGACGAAGTACGATCCGCCCAGCGGATCGACCACGTTGGTAACGTTGGTTTCGTACGCGAGCACTTGCTGAGTGCGCAGCGCGATCTCCACCGATTTTTCGGTGGGCAGCGCCAGCACTTCGTCCATCGAGTTGGTGTGCAGCGACTGCGTTCCGCCGAGCACCGCGGCCATCGCTTCGAACGCGACGCGAACGATGTTGTTCTCGGGCTGCTGTGCGGTCGCACTGCATCCGGCGGTTTGCGTGTGGAAGCGCAGCTTCCACGAACGCTCGTCCTTCGCGCCGTACTTATCGCGCATGTGACGTGCGTAGATGCGCCGCGCCGCACGGAACTTGGCGATCTCTTCGAAGAAGTCGATGTGCGAGTTGAAAAAGAACGACAGCCGCGGTGCGAACTCGTCGACGTCCATGCCGGCCGCCATGCAGGCTTCGACGTACGCGAAGCCGTCGGCCAGGGTAAAGGCGAGTTCTTGCGCAGCCGTCGATCCCGCCTCGCGGATGTGATAGCCCGAAATGGAGATCGTGTTCCACTTCGGCATCTCGCGCGTGCAGAATTCGATCATGTCGACGATGACGCGCATGTGCGGCCGCGGCGGGAAGATCCATTCTTTCTGCGCGATGTATTCTTTGAGAATATCCGCCTGAATCGTTCCGCCTAGCGCTTTGCGCGGAATGCCCTTCTTCTCAGCGGCTGCAATGTATTGCGCAACTGCAATTGCGGCCGGCCCGTTGATCGTCATCGACGTGGTGATATCGCCCATATCGATGCCGTCGAACAGCGCTTCCATATCGGCGAGCGAGTCGATCGCGACGCCGCACTTGCCGACTTCGCCGCGAGCTTGCGGTGCGTCGGAGTCGTAACCCATCAACGTGGGCATATCGAAGGCTACGGAAAGCCCGTGCTGTCCTTGCTCGAGTAAAAAATGGTAGCGCTCGTTGGTCTGCTTCGCGGTGCCGAAGCCGGCAAATTGACGCATCGTCCAGAGGCGATCGCGGTAGCCGTTGGCGTGAATGCCGCGGACGTACGGAAACTCACCCGGCCACGCCAGATCGCGAGCCAGGTCCAGCCCGGCGACGTCGGCCGGGCCGTAAGCGGTCTTGAGCGGGACGTCTGAGATCGTGCGATCGGTGGCGCCCGACCCCGGACCGCGACGCGACTTCCCCTTGGCAGACGCCGCTTCCCAGCGGCGCTGCTCCTCTTGGAACTCCGGCGTCGGTTCCGCCCCCAGACCCGATGGGCGGTCGATCATTTTGGCCAAAGGTCGCTTCCTCTTTTAAGACGATGCACGAATGCGAACGAGAACGGTTCGACGGCGCTGGGTCATTTTCCCAAGATTGGGCGCCGGAAGCAACCGCCTTTTCGGCCGCAGGCCGAGGCAGCAGCTAGGTTCCGCGAGCGGGGGACCCGATGATTACCTGGAGGAGGGCTCGCTTATGATGAAGCCTTTGTCCCCACTTTTTGTGGCGGCCACCATCATCGTATTGGCGGGCTGCGGCGTGTCGCAGGCGACGCCTTCGATGCCCGCTTCCGGCGACGTCTTCGCGCTGCGCTCGGTAAACCAGGCGCCGTCGCGAGCCCTCGCACCGTTGTGCGCTTCACCGCCCTTGGGATCGTTCCGCTGCTTCGCCTGGGCCCACGCCGCGCATCGCGGTATCGAAGGCTTGACGCCGCACGATCTCCAGAGCGCGTACCGTTTACCTTCGACCAGTCGCGGCTCCGGCCAAATCCTCGCCATCGTCGACGCGTACGACGATCCGCGCGCCGAAAGCGACCTCGACGTGTATCGCGCGCACTTCCATCTCGGCAGCTGCACGGTGAAGAACGGCTGTTTCGAAAAGATCAACGAGTACGGCGTCCGCGGCGATTATCCGCAAGTGGATCGCGGCTGGTCGGGCGAGATCTCGCTCGATCTCGACGCAGCTTCGGCCGTTTGTCCAAACTGCAAACTGCTGCTCGTCGAAGCCACGACCAACACGGCGCGCGATCTCGGTTTCGCGGTGAACGCAGCGGCACGCGCCGGCGCCGGCGTCATCAGCAATTCCTACGGCGGCTACGAATACGCACCGTACGATCCGAACTTCGACCAGCGCGGGAAGGCCATCGTCGTCGCCGGCTCCGGCGATAGCGGATATTTTCCCGAACAGCCGGCGTCGTTTGCGACCGTCGTGGCGGTCGGCGGCACGACGCTCGAACGCGCGCACAACGCGCGCGGTTGGACCGAGCGCGTTTGGAACGACCCCGATATCGGCGCGACCGGCAGCGGCTGCAGCGATTTCGTCGCTAAGCCCTCGTGGCAAACCGACAGAGGCTGCCCGACGCGCGCGGCGGCCGACGTTTCGGCCGTCGGCGATCCGTTGACGGGGCTCGCCGTCTACGACTCGCTGCGGCTGGCGAAGAATCGCCCGGGCGGATGGATGGTTATCGGCGGCACGAGCGCCTCAACGCCAGTCATCGCCGGCATCTACGCGTTGGCCGGTAATGCAAAGGCGCTGTCGTCGACGTTTGCGCAATCGATTTACTCGTCGGCCGGATCGCGATCGCTCAATCACATCCACGCAGGCAGCAACGGCAGCTGCCCGCTGGTCTACGACTACATTTGCCGAGCCGGCCGGGGCTATAACGGCCCGACCGGCTGGGGCACGCCCAACGGCATCGGCGCGTTCTAGCTCCGAACAGCGAGTAGCGTCACCCTTTGTCATCCTGAGCGTAGTGCCCGAAGGGCACGAAGTCGAAGGGCAGGCGCATGAGAAGTCTACGTCTCGCTGATCACATGATGGGGAGCCTTACGCCGGCCAGGCCGGCGAGAATTCCAACGATAAAGCCGAGTGCGTCGGCGTAGAGCAACGCACGTTTCGGTGACAGCCGCTCGTAAAACCCAGCAACGGGGTTTCGGGAAAACCAGAACAATGCAAAGCTCGCGGGTAAAATAACGACCGAAAGAACCGCCGTCAAGATCATTCCCTGCACGGCGGCTGCGACCAATCCCAATCCTAAATCCGCCGGAATCGTAATTCCGCCGACGGCGATCGCCCACGCAAAGATATAGACGGCCAGGCCTTGACCGAAACCCGCGAGCACCATACCGCTGCGTGCGGCAGCACGCCATCCCTTATTGGTTGCCATTACATATCGAATCGGCAATTTGTGGCGCCCGGCGGATTGTCGTAATGTGGGACCGCTTGGAATATCCCGATGACGGCAATGCATATCACGATGAGTGCCGCCTGCACGATGAACGTCCATCGTGGATAGAAATAACCCGAAACCGCGGCGATGAGGGCGATGCCGAACGTTGCCGGAAGCGTCAACGCGACGATAAACACCGCGAAGGTCGCCTCGTCTTCGATTCCGCAGCGGTTCGGCATGCCGACTGCCGTCCAGAAGCACACGAGGAGCAGCAACGTCAAAGCGACCGCGAACGCAACGTAGCATACGCGCAAAACATATATCACGTTGGACTCCTTTCATCAAAAATTTATGGTTGGACAGGGATTCACCAAGCACGGAATCGCGATTGCCGCAAACGTGGCGAAGAGGATCGCGTAGCCGGTCGTCGTCCGAGCCGGCGTACGTCGAACTCCCGAGCTGATCAGCGCCCAAATCAGCGCGATGAAGGCGCAAACTGGAACCCACACCACGGACAAATAGAATAATGCTATGGGAATCGACAGAAGGGGTCCAGGGCAAGCGCGATTCAGGCACCAGCCGACAAGCGCTCCGAAAACCACGGAGAAACCTAAACCAAATCCGTATATGAACCGTGCGTAGTTCGAATATGTTGTCACGAACGTGTGTCCTTTTTGGCGAGTTCACGCTCAGGGTAGCAGCCGATGGCCCCAAAGACGTCCGTAGGATTACGGAAAAGTGGACCACGCTAAGGCCAAGGGCCGCAGGCTTGCATGGGCGCGAAAACGATCGCTAACAAAGCAGTCGCGATTGCGGCAAGGGGCGTTGCGACGATCACGAATCGTGCGTTCATCCTCATGCCGGACGGTAACAGCCCACCGGCTACAAAAGCTGCTGTGAAAGCAGCGAGGGTGGCCATCTCCATCCACCACGGATCCTTAAAACTTAGCAGACCGGCCAGTACCGCTGGAAAAAGAAGGACCATCATAACTGCACCGAACGAGCCGCAGCTCTTTACAACCAACCCGAGCAAGAGCGCCAAGAGTAAGACGAGAACGAATAGAAGTGCCGTGAAAGCAGAACCGCATTTAAACTTCACGACGGACTCCTTGGTTTGAGCGTAAGGAGTGTGACCGCGCCGAGCAGCGCGATGGCGATGCCAAAGGCGATACTGATCACGAGCGGCTGCGAAACCGTGACGACCGGCGAGCTGGAACGAACGGCGGTCGACTCGGCCAACTCCGCAGAGAGGAAATGCCGCGGGTTATCGTGTTCGATCAGCGCGCTCAGATCGTAGACCGGCGCTTGCGCGCCGTTCACGCGCTGCAAGCTGTACGATCGATGCGGCGCGGCGACGAACACGAGCGCGCGCCGTGGCCCGTACGCCGTCACGCCGAGGTCCTCAAGCGGTTCGTCGTCACCGTTCACGATCTCGGCACGAACGTAGCGTCCCGATCCGCCCGATAGCGGCACTTCGAGCGTGGGAGAACCCTGAGCGAAGCGCTCGATGTCGCCCTCGCCGGCAAACTCCCAATTCTCCCCGTCGTCGCTGCGCGAGACCGTTACGCTGCGCGAGAACTCCGGTTGGGACGTCGTAAAACCAAGCGACGCGACGCGCGTGTTCGGCTCCCCAAGGTCGAGCGTCAGAATCGTGAGGTGCCGGTCGTCGTCTTCGCGCTCCGAGGTCTGCGCGTCGAGCCGGCGCATCGCCTCGGGAGCGGCGGATTCCGTTCCGTCGAGACTGGCCGTATCGATCGGAAACGACGCCTTAGGATCGCGCACGCGGATACGTATCCAGCGCGCCCGCGCCGGAAAAATCGCGATCGTTTGCGTTCCCGGATCGGCAGACGATCCGACGCGGTAGATGAGCGCGCCGGTTGCCACTTCGCGCCACGTCGCACGATCGTCGGAGATCGCGACGTCGGCGCGTTCGAAGAACGTGTCGCGCGACGTGGTCAACGAAACGCCTGCGTAGAGCTCGCCGCTCGTTCCGGCATCCAGAATCGCTTCGGTATAACGGCCCGGCACGAAGCCGAGATCGCTGATTGCGGCGTTGTGCGTCGGGATCGCCGCGCAATGCGGATCGAGAACGTACGGCGTTTGACGCCCGCGATCGTCGACGATCCGAAGGTCGCCGTAGGTTTGACTCGCTCCGGGATCGATCGCTTGCGGAAGTTCGAGCAGCGCCCAGGAGGGCCGCTCGCGCGGTGCGATAGCGATCGCGCGAGCGGCATTGTACGACAAACCTGCGGCCAGGAGCGCGGTCGCGAGCATTACGCCGCCTCCAAGTCCTGGGGACGCCGCTGATAGGCGTACGACACACCGATGAGTGCGACGCCGACGAGGACTGCCGAGATAACCCGGTAGGACAAGTCGAGGAACGACAGATCGAAGACCAGCACCTTGATCGCGGTCACGACGATGAGGCTCAGACCTTCCCAACGCATGAACGCGTCGCGCTTGACGAGCCCCGAGCCGATCAGCAGCGCGGCAAACGTCGCCCAGACGATCGAGAGCGCGGCGTTCGACGCTTGCTCCGTTCCGTGGAAGTACGCGACCGTATCCCACGCTTCGGCTGACAGCGTCAGCAGTGCCAGCCCGTGCGCGACCGTGCGCAGGGTGCGAACGGCGCTATTGGCGTATTCCGCCGTGCTCATCAACTCGATGGCGCGCGCCATGACGTATGCGACGGCAAAGGCCGCGGCGCACGAGATGAAGCGCTCGTTGTAGAACGGGTGCGCCTGCGCGTGTCCCCCATACAGGGCGAGATCGCGCAGCAGATCCAATCCGAGCAGACCGAACGCCGCAATCGAGAGCACCTCGTCGCGATAGCGCAGTCCGGCGATCGCTAACGCGGCCGCTTCTAACGCGAAGGCCACGTTGACGAACGCGGCTTTGTCGAAGGCCGCGGGAATCGCAAACGTCAGCGCGGCAGCGGCGAGCCACGATTGGTACCGCGACTTAAACGCTACCGCCGCCGTAAGGTGCAGCGCTGCTAAAGCGATCAGCGCACCGGCGAGAATGGTGCGATGCTCCGGCATCAGCGACGATTCCAAGCCGCCGAGCAGGCTCGCCATCGCGATCCCGCCGACGATCGAGCGCACGACGTCGAGCCGGCCCCGAACTTGCATCACGATCCAACCGGCCAGTGCGAAGACCGCGTACAGCGCCGTATAGATGGCGGCGCGCTGGACGTCGTCGATCGTGTGCGCCTGCGAAAAGCTGCCGGCCGAATAGACCAGCGTTCCGACCAGGGCGATCGGCGCGACGATACGCGAATCGACGAGTTCAGCGAGCACCAGCAAGCCGGCGTCGAGCAGTCCGATATACGCCGCGAGCGTCACTTGATCGGCGCCTTGCGTTCCGGCAAGCAGCGGCGCCAAAAAACCGCCGATCGCTGCGAGGACGCCGAGGCGTTCGCTGCGATTGCGCCACGCGAGCACCGCGATCGCGGCGTTCACCGCAATCATGCCGGCCAGCGCGATGGTTGGAGAGGCGAGATGAAAAAGCGCGTTGGACGCGTAGAGCGATAAGAACTCGATGCCCGCGCCGAGCGCCGTAATGCCTTCGGAGAAGTATCGCTTTCCTCGGACGGCGAGCAGTTGCGCGTAGGCGATAATGGCCGCGCCGCCGGCGACGCCGAGTGCGACGCGAAACACGGGCGCGATCCAGTTGTGATCGAACGCGACCTTGAGAAAGAACGCGGTGCCGATGAACACGAGGAAGAGCCCGACGACGTGAAGCCAGCGGCCGCCGAGCGCGACTTCGACGTCGCCGGCGGTCAGCGGTTTGCGAATCGGAGGCGGCGGCGGTTTCGGCGCCGCCGCCGGCTGAGGAGGCGGAGCCGGCGGCGGCACGGCTTGCGGCGGCGGCACGGCTTGCGCGTGGGCGGTCGCGATGGCTGCGCGCAGATCTCGCTTGATGACGTTGAGGTCGGCTTCGACCGACGATAGCCTCGGGATGAGGTTCTCGAACGGGGCGGTTTCCATGGTGAACGTGCTCCTCTCTGACGAGTACACGCTCACGGTAGCCCCCCGGCGCCGGCCCAGGCGTCCGTGGAATTACGGAAAAGTAGAGTCGCCTTGCACCCCGAGTACGTCTCCCGGCCGCGCGTCGAGCGGCACCTTCGCGCCGCCGTCGAGCGCACGCCGCTGACCCTGCTGCACGCTCCGCTCGGCTCGGGAAAGACCGCCGCGGCCGCGACCGCGTTCGACGACCTGCCCGAAACCGTCTGGATGGAGGCCCACCCGTGGCACGCCGGCGCGTTCGTAGCCGAGCTCGTCGACGCGGTTCGCAACGTTCGGCCGGAGTTCGGACGCATGACGTTGGGCGCGCTCGAGGCGGGCGCTCCGGTCGCGCACGTGGCCGCGACGTTCGCGCGCGAGCTCACGCACATCGATGCGCCGCTGCTGCTCGTTCTCGACAACGTGCATGTGTTTGAAGAAGCGACGGACTTTTCGCGCTTCGTCGATACGGCGGTAGCCGCGCTGCCGGCCGGCGTTGGCATTCTCGCGATGGGCCGCTCGTTGCCCGATCTCGCGCTCGGGAAAACGTTCGCCCTTGGAAAGGCGCAGATATTACCGTCGGAGTTTCTTGCCTTCGATGCTCAAGACGTCGGCGCGCTCGCGCGTCACTTTGGCCGCGACGTCGACGATGCCGAGATCGCGAGCATCTTGCAGACGACCGAAGGATGGGCGGCGGGCGTCTCGCTGGCGTTGACGGCGCAGCGCATGTTTCTTACGCGCGAGCTGCTCTCCGGGCTCGACCGGCGCGACGTGGCGTTTCTCGAGCAAATCGCCGTGTTCGAGACGATCGACGTCGATATGCTTGAGCGGTCCGACGAGTTTGCCGACGCGCGCGAACGCGTTGCGCATTTGCGTCGAAACGGCGGACTGCTGACCGACATCGGCAAGGAACGCTACCGCTTGCATCCGGTGCTGCGTCAGCTCGCCGAAGATGCGCTCGAGAACAAGGGCGATCTCGCCGGTGCGCATCGAGCGGCCGCGGTGGCATACGCGCGAGCCGGCGAAATCGGCGCGGCGCTGTTTCACGCCGAAAAAGGCCGCGACCCAGATACGGTCGCCCAACTGCTGCGCAATCACGCGCTCGCGGCGATTGCCACGGGCGATCGGCGGCGGCTTCGCACGCTCGCCAACACGATCGATCCCGACTCCAAAGACGCGAGCGTACGATGGTACGTCGACGGATTGCTCGAAAAGGCGCGTGGATCGGCCGAAACGCGCGCGTTTTTCACGCGGGCGTCCGACACCGCCGACCGTTCCGGCGACGCGACGACCGCCTTCGCTGCCCGCGCGCAAATCATCGAGCTCGACATCGGCCATACGCTGCACATTGACGAAATGGCACTCGCGGAGCTGACGCAGCGCGCGGATACCGCGGGACTTCCGGCCATGGTCACCGCACGCGTTCTGCGCGGTTGGTCGCGCGCGGTGAGTCACGACTTCGCGGGCGCGCTAGCGGAGCTCAGTCTGGTGCCCGCGCTCGCGGATCCGGCCACGCGCTTCAATACCGACATTCTCAAAGCGTATGCCGACACGGCGCTCGGCGAGGTCGAACGCGCGCAGGAAACCCTCGACGCGCTCACACGCTTGCTGGAAAACGACGACCGGATCGTGCTGCAGACCCTCACGCTCGTGTGGTTCGCGCGTTTGGCGCTGCTCTGGGGAAATACCGTCGTCGCCTCCGACGTCGCGGCGCAAGCCGAACGGCTCGCGTCGGCGCTGGACCTGCGCGCCGAGGAAGCCGCCCTGTACGTGGCGCTCGCGGAGATCGCGACGCATCAGGGCGACGTCGCCGCCTCAGTTCGCTACGCCGAGCGCGCGCGCAGCCGCGCCGACCGCGCGTGGTACGCGGGAGACGTCGCGCGCGTTCGCGCGTTTGCCGAGATCGCGCTCGCACGCGCCGCGTTTTTGGGGCACGACAATGCGATCGCTTGCGAACTCGTGGAACGCGCGGTTGCGGGCGGCGGATTTCCGCCGGTGCAGCGCGCGGTCGCGCTAACGGAAAGTGCGTTTTACACGCTGCTTAGCGATGCGACCGCGTCGGCGCGGCCGATTGCCGCCGCGCGGGAGGCGGTGGCATCGGCGACGCCCCTCGACGCCGCCGATGCCGTCGCGCTCGCCACGGCAGACGATTTGCTCTCGTTCCTCGACGCGGCCAACGGCGTTGTCCACGAACCCGGCCTGCGGGGATGCGAGCCGTTCGAAAAACTGCTCGAGCGCCGGCGGGGGCTCGTAACGCTCGGGCACGCCGGCGTGGCAGTGGGGAGCGCGCGCCGCGGCTCAACCGAAAGCTCGGTACCGTTCGACACCGCGCTCGAAGTGCTCGTGCGCGACGGCCCGCGTTTTGAAGCGCGACTCGCACGCGCCTACGCGTCGACGTTCCTCAAGCCGAAGCCGTCGTCGACCACCGTCGCGTTCAGCGTTGATCTGACGGCTCGCGAGCTCGAAATTCTCGAATTGCTTGTCGAAGGTCTCACGAATAAAGAGATCGCGCAGCGTTTGGTCGTCAGCCCGCGCACGATCGAGACGCACGTCGAACGCGTCCTCGGCAAGCTGGAAGTCGGTTCTCGCTCGCGCGCAATCGCCAAAGCATTACGCCTCGGCATCGTTAAGCTGGTATAGCTCTACGTGAGATGCGCCTGCCCTTCGACTTCGCTCACTTCGTTCGCTACGCTCAGGATGACAAGAGTTCGCGAGCAATCGCCAAAGCATTAAGTCTCGGCATCGTTACCTTGGCATAGCTCTACGTGAGATGCGCCTGCCCTTCGACTTCGCTCACTTCGTTCGCTACGCTCAGGATGACAATAAAAGCGATTACGTTAGGCCTTTGACGGTGGCGCGGGGGCGGGCGACGCGCGCTTCGTCTTCCACGGCTTGCCCGGAATCGCCGAACTCGGTGAGAATGCGGTCCGCCGCTTCGTAGGGATCGACGCCGGTCGCGGCGTCGCGCGCCAGCTTGCGATCGAGCCGGCGTTCGATTCGGCCGAGCGCGAGCTGACGTACCTGATGCAAGAACGCTTGACGCCGCTTCTCTTCGATCTCGCCGCTCTCGTTGAGATAGGCGACGTGACGTTCGATAGCGGCCCACAAATTATCGACGCCGTCGCCGGCGAGCGCTTGCGTCATCACGAGTTCGGGAACCCATCCAGGAAACTGCAGCATCTCCATCATCGAGCGAATCTCGCGGCGCAGCTGATTGGCCATCGGGTGATCGGCTTTGTTGACGACGAAGATGTCGGCGATCTCCATGATGCCGGCTTTGAGCACTTGAATCGAATCGCCGCTGCCGGGCTGAAGCGCGACGAGCGTCGTGTGCGCGAGCTCGGCGATTTCGATTTCGCTCTGGCCGACCCCCACGGTCTCGACGAGGACGACGTCGAGGCCGAACGCATCCATCAGTAACACCGCGTCGGCCGTGGCGCCGGCGAGACCGCCGAGATGACCGCGGCTCGCCATCGAGCGAATGAACACGTTTTCGTCGGTGAAGTGCTCGGTCAAGCGAATGCGATCGCCCAGCAGCGCACCGTGCGAAAACGGCGAGCTCGGGTCGACCGAAACGACACCGACGCTCCTCCCGAGCGAACGCGCTTTACGCACCAGTGCCGACGACAAGGTCGACTTTCCGACACCGGGCGGCCCCGTGAGGCCGATGGTCGTTGCCCGTCCCGTCTTTGCGTATAGGCGCCGAATCAGCTCGGCCGCGCGTCCCGATTCACCCCACGAAATCGCGCGCGCCAGCGCGCGCGGCTTTCCTTCGGAGAAGTCGTGCAGGAGCGAGTCGATCGCCTCTTGGTTTGCCAAAGTCCCGAATGATTGGCGCGCGAGGTCAGCGAAGCCTTTGGTCGATGTCGAGAGCGTACTCTCGCCGGATCGCCGCGTTGTTTCTCGCGGCGGCTTTTGCAGCGGCCGCACTTTTACCAGCCGGCGCGCAAACGCTCAACATTCCCGTCGAGTCGCACATTCGGCCCATTCAAACGTCGGTGCTCTTCGGCGAGATCTTCGGAAACTTCTTCCCGGAGAGCGACGGCACGACGTACGTACAAACCGGCGACATTCCGGCGATGTGGCTGCGCGATTCGGCGGCGCAAACGATACCGTATATCCGGTTCGTGTCGGCGTATCCAGGCATGCGCTACGTCTTTTTCGGCGTGATTCAGCGCGACGCAAAAAACATTCTGGTCAACCCTCACGCCGAGGCGTTTAGCGCCGACTACCACGTCTGGGAAGGCAAGTGGGAGATCGACTCACTGTCGTGGCCGGTGCTGATGGCGTTCATGTACTACGCCAACACGCACGATCGAACGATCTTCACGCCGGTCTTGCACAAGGCGATGCAGACCATCGTGACGACCTTGCAGTGCGAGCAGCACCACGCCACCTGCAGCCACTACTCGTGGCCGCACCCGGTGCCTACGAACAACACCTACAACCCCAATACCGGAATGATTTGGAGCGCCTTCCGGCCGTCCGACGACCCGGTGACGTACCGCTACAACGTTCCCCAGAACGCGATCGCCGTGATTGCCATGAAGTTGCTGGCGGCGTTCGCGCGCGACGCGTTCGGCGATCGAAAGCTCGCAAGCGATGCCATGACGCTCGCCGCGCAGGTCCAGACCGGCATCGAGCGTTACGGCCGAACGTGGGTGCCGAACAAAGGCTGGATGTACGTCTACGAAACCGACGGGTACGGCCGCGACAACCTCATGGACGACGCGAACATTCCCAACCTCACGACGCTGCCCTACCTCGGCTGGTGCGCGATCGACGATCCCGTCTATCAAAACACGCGCCGCTTCACCTTGAGTTCGCAGAACCCGTATTACTACTCAGGAAAATACGCGACCGGCTTGGGCAGCCCGCACACCCCTAAGGGGTGGGTGTGGCCGCTGGGCATGATGGGAGCCGCGCTGTCGACGCGCCGCAAAGCCAGAATCGAAAACGCCATCAACATGCTCGATGCCAGCGATACGCTCAATGGCTTGATGCACGAATCGGTCAATCCCAACGATCCGTCGCAGTTCACGCGCCCGGACTTCGGCTGGGCGAACGCGTTCTGGGCCGATCTGCTTTTTCGAACGGTCGCCGGATACCGCGCCACCGGTTTCGTGGAGTTCGATACCGTAACCCCGTTCGAGCCGCTCAGCGATATTCCGACGATCACACCGTTGTTCACGCAGCTCGATAACACGGTGGAAATCAATATGACGCTCGGCGAGCTCCTGTCGCAGCACTCGGCGTTGTGATCGCCGCGCTCGCGGCGGCCGCCCTCCTGAGCGCGTCGCAATCGAGCCGCATCGACGCGATTGTTGCGTCGGTCATGCGCGAAAGCCGCATTGCGGGCCTCTCCTTGGGAATCGCCCGCAACGGTTCGACGCTCTATCTGCGCGGGTACGGCCTTCGGGATGCCGCGCGAAACCGTCGGGCCGATGCCTTCACGATCTACGCTGCCGGATCGATAGCGAAACAGTTCACGGCCGCGCTGGTGTTGCAAGACGTGGCGCAAGGCCGGCTCGCACTCGACCAAGGTAAACCGTCGATCCAAGCGCTGCTGTGGCAAATAACCGACGACACGTGGGAGTACCGCAACGAGAACTACGCCGCACTGGGCACCGCGCTCGAGCGCACCGGCAACGCATCGTACTGCACGCTCGCGTCGCAGCGCATCTTCGTCCCGTACGGTCTGGTCTCGACGTGGTGCGGCGCGCCGTACCCGGCGTGGAATCTCGCCGTGACGCAACGCACGCCGCAGTGGATCGCTCCGGCAGCCGGCGGTCTCTGGTCCAACGCGCCGGACCTCTTGCGCTGGCTCGACGACTTGCGCACGGGTCGCGTCGTTACGCCGGCGTCGTTCGAGGCGATGACGACCTCGGGTCACCTGCGCGGCGGCATCCTCACGAACTATGGCTTCGGTTTCTTCACCGGCGTATGGTACGGCTATCCGGTGGCGTTCGCGGACGGATTGGTCGACGGCTACTCGTCCGAAGACGCGCTGTCGCTGAGCGACGGGCTCGAGCTGGCGCTACTCTCCAACGGCGATCGGGTCGATCTGACCCCGCTGGCCAAAAGCGTCTTTTCTATCGTCGACCCGCCGCGCGACAAGAACTCCTACGCCGTACCGAACTCGGCGCCCGAAAACGAAAACACGCCGATTACCGCAGCGATTGCGCGCGCGCTGCAGACGCCTGCGTACGCGAGCTACGGCAAGCTCGAGCTGCTGGAGTTCACCGAACGCACGATTAAGGGAACCACGACGTACGACCGCTATCGCGCCACGTTCGAACGCGCCGTGCTGTGGGTTACCGTCGAATACGGGCCCGGCAACGCGATCGAATCGGTGAACGTCTCGCCGTGAGACGCATAGCCGCCCTCACGCTCGCCGCGGTCGTCGCGTACTCGTGCGCCCCCGCGCGCCTGGGGGCACAAGTGCTCTTCGTGCCGCTGACCGGTAAACGCGTGCGCGACATTCAAACGGCGCAGCTCTTTCACACGCTCTTCACCGATTTCTTCTTGGAAGACGACAACACGACGTACGTTCAGACCGGCGACATTCCCGCTATGTGGATGCGCGATTCAGCCGCGCAAACGATCCCCTACGTGCGCTATCAGCGCGAATACCCCGTGCTGCACGCGCGCTTCGAAGGCGTCATCAAACGCAACGCGCGCAACGTTCTTACCGACGTGTACGCCAATGCGTTCCAAGCCGACTACCACGTCTGGGAACGCAAGTGGGAGATCGATTCGCTGTCGTGGCCGGTCGTGCTCGCTTGGGTGTATTGGCGCGTGACGCGCGATCGCACGATGTTCACGCCCGACTTGCACGTCGCGCTGCGGCAGATCGTCTTTACGTACAGGTGCGAAGAGCACCACCGGAAGTGCAATCGCTACACGTATCCGTACCGCGTGCCGACGATCGACCGGTACAACGACGACACGGGAATGATTTGGAGCGCGTTTCGCCCGTCCGACGACCCGGTGACGTACCGCTTCAACGTGCCGCAAAACGCGTTTGCCGTCGTCGCGCTGCGCGACATCGAGCGGCTCGCGACCCAGGGCTACGGCGACGGCGAGCTGGCGACTGAGGCGCGCGCGCTCGGCGACCGCGTGCAACGCGGCGTTCAGTTGTACGGACGATTTTACAGTTCGGCGCGGCGCGCGTGGATGTATGCGTACGAAACCGACGGATACGGCAACTACAATCTTATGGACGACGCGAACATTCCCAACCTGACGACCTTGCCGTACGTCGACTGGTGCTCCGCCTACGATCCGGCGTACCTCGCCACGCGCACGTTTGCGCTCAGCATGGACAACCCGTATTTCTTCTCGGGGCGCTACGCGGAAGGCTTGGGCAGTCCGCACACGCCGTATGGTTACGTTTGGCCGTTGGGCATCATCGGGCGCGCGCTGACGTCGACCTCGTCGGCGGAGGTGGCCGAAGCGATCACCACGCTCGCGGAGACCAACGGCGACGCCGAACTCTTTCACGAAAGCTTCTATCCGGACGGGTACTGGCGGTACACGCGCAGCGATTTTGGATGGGCAAACGCGCTGGGCGCCGAGCTGTACTTTCGCAGCTTGGCCGGAGACTCAGCAACCCAGTTTGCGGCCGATGGTCCCGTGTTGCCCTTCGAGGGCCGAACCCGCACTCCGACCCTCGTCCCCGAGCTAACCCAGCTGCGCAACGCCGCCGAGCTGAGCGGCACCCTCGGCAACCTGCTCCACCGGCAGCCCGCACTGCCCCACGGACCCTAGGTGGAATTCGCTCCTAGGAGCGCCGGACCGCACAGCCAAGCACCGTTGACGTTATGAACCAGGGCTACTACCGCTATCCCACTATCGCCGGCGACCGCATCGCCTTCATCTGCGAAGACGACCTCTGGAGCGCCGGGCTGCACGGCGGTGCCGGTATTCGCCTTACCGCGAGCTTCGGAACCTGCACCTATCCGCGGCTGTCGCCCGACGGCATGAAAATCGCGTTCGTCTCGACCGACGAAGGCAATCCCGAGATCTACGTGATGCCGTACGAGGGCGGTCAGCCGCAGCGGCTGACGTTCTTGGGCTCGACACAAGCCGCGGTCACGGGATGGAGCGCCGACGGCAGCGAGATCTACTTCGTCGCCAATCCCGTCGCGTGGTTCGAAGGCGAAACGCGTTTGTTCGCGATCTCGCACGAGGGAATCGGACATCCGCGCGAACTGCACTTGGGACACGCGCGAGCGATTGCGTTCGCCAACGACGCCAAGGTCGCGATTGGACGGAACGCGATCGATCCCGCGCGCTGGAAGCGCTATCGCGGCGGCACCTCGGGCGAAATCTGGATCGACTCCACCGGCGGCGGAACGTTCTCGCGTTTGCCGCTGCCCGACGGAAATCCGTGCTGGCCGATGTGGTTGGACGATCGCATTCATTTTCTGGCCGATCACGAAGGCATTGCCAACATCTATTCGTGCGCGATCGACGGAAGCGACCTGCAGCGGCACACGCACGAAGCGGAATATTACGCGCGTTTTCCCTCGACCGACGGCCGCCGCGTCGTGTACTCCGCGGGCGGCGAGCTCGCGTGCTACGACGCGCAGACCGGTGCGGTCGATCGCATCGAAGTGGAAACGCATTCCTCCGCACCGCAAACGGTTCGCCGCTTCGAGAATGCGTCCGAATCGTTCGAACATTTTGCTCCGCATCCCGACGGGACGCGGCTGGCGTTCGTCTCGCGAGGGCAGCCGTTCACGATGCCGCTGTTCGAAGGCGCCGTGATCCATCACGGGCCCGGCGGCCGCGCGCGAGCGCGTCTGACCGAATGGCTCAGCGACGGCAAACGCTTCGTCTGCGTGACCGACGTCAACGGGTACGAGCAGATCGCACTGCATCGCGCCGACCGATCCGAAGAACCGAAACTCGTCACCAGCGGCGACATTGGCCGCATCACCGATTTGAGCTGCTCGCCGTCGGCCGACGTCGTCGCCTTCGCCAATCACCGGCACGAGTTGTGCGTGCTCGATCTAGACGACGGTAAGATTCGCGTGCTCGACACGTGCCCGTCGCATCGTATCGGCGATTTGGCGTTTTCCCCCGACGGCCGGTTCATCGCGTACGTGTGGTGGCCGGCTCACGGAACGTCGATCATTCGCGTGGCGAAGGTACGTTCGGGCAAGGTGCACGACGTCACCCCGCCGCTGCGAACCGATCAATCTCCAGCCTGGGATCCGGAAGGGAAGTATCTTTACTTCATCTCGTCGCGCGATTTCAATCCGGTCTACGACGCGCTCGCCTTCGACTTGAGTTTCCCGCAGGCGAGCCGGCCGTTCGTCGTCACCTTGCGCAACGACGTTCCGTCACCGTTCGTGCCGCCGCCCAAGCCCGTGCACCGCGATCACGACCACGATCGCGCCGACGAGAAGAAAAACGGGAAACCGGCCGATATCTCCATCGATTTCGACGGCATCGGCGGACGCATACTCGGTTTTCCGGTTGAAGAAGGCGAGTACGATCAAATCGTCGCGGTTCGCGATCGCGCGCTCTTTACGCGGTTTCCGGTGAAGGGCATCAAACCGGTGCGCCGCGAGGACCGCGAGGAAGACGCGCACGGCACGCTGTTGGCGTTCGACTTCGAACAGCAGCGTTTGGCGACCGTCGCCCAGGAATGCGACGACATTCGAGTCGGCCGGGACGGTCGCACCTTGGTGTATAGCTCGGGAGAGCGGCTGCGCGCGATCGACGCGCTGCTCGATCTTCCCGAAGAAGGCGACGATCAAAAGCCCAACACCGAGCCGGGCCGCAAGACCGGCTGGATCGATCTCGACCGCGCCAGCGTCGAAATCGTGCCGCGCGACGAATGGTCGCAGATGTATCGCGAAGCGTGGCGGTTGCAGACCGAACAGTTCTGGGTCGAAGACATGAACGACATCGACTGGGATCGCGTCTACGATCGTTACAAAGCGGTGCTGCCGCGGGTCCGTACCCGTGGCGAGCTCTCCGATCTCATTTGGGAGATGCAAGGCGAACTCGGCACCTCGCACGCGTACGAATACGGTGGAGACTATCGCGTGCCGCCGCAATACCAGCGCGGATTCCTCGGAGCGGACGTCGCGTGGGACGAAAGTTCGGGCGGCTATCGCATCGAGCGCATCTACCGCGGCGACTCTTGGAATCGCGAAACGGACTCCCCGCTTGCCGAGCCCGGCAACGACGTTCACGAAGGCGACGTCATCGTCGCGATCGGCGGCAAGCGCCTGTCGCGCGACGTAACCCCCGACCAACTGCTCGTCAACACGTCGGGCGGCGACGTTTCGATCACCCTGCGGTCGCGTAAGAACGACGAACGCACGGTGCTCGTCAAGGCGCTCGAAAGCGAAGCGGCGCTGCGGTATCGCGCGTGGGTCGAAGCAAAGCGGCGTTACGTGCACGAACGCACCGGCGAGCGCGTTGGCTACCTGCACGTTCCCGACATGGGACCGTGGGGCTTCTCCGAGTTTCATCGCGGCTACTTGAGCGAGTTCGACCGCAAAGGGCTCATCGTCGACGTGCGCTACAACCGTGGCGGTCACGTTTCTCCGCTGCTGCTCGAAAAGCTCGTGCGCAAGCGTGTGGGCTACGACGCACCGCGATACGGCGCCCCGATTCCGTATCCGCCCGAAGCCGTGGGCGGTCCGATCGTCGCGGTGACCAATCAATTTGCCGGATCCGACGGCGATATTTTCAGCCACTGCTTCAAGCTGTACAAACTCGGCCCGCTGGTCGGTAAGCGTACCTGGGGCGGCGTTATCGGCATCGACCCGTACCATTATCTCGTCGACGGCACGCTCACGACGCAGCCGGAGTTTTCGTTCTGGTTCGTCGACGTCGGCTGGAAGGTCGAAAACTACGGAACCGATCCCGATTACGAAGTCGACATTGCGCCGCACGACTATCGTGACGACAAAGACCCGCAGTTGGATCGCGCGCTGAGCCTCATGGAACGCGAGATCGAAAACTACGTCGAAGTGCGGCCCGACTTTACGACTCGTCCGTCCCTGGCACTCCCGACGTTAGCGTGACGCGCGAGCGGGTTGCACGCGCGGCGACCGTCGTCTGCGACGTGGCCGCGTTTGCCATTCCAACGGCCATTTACGTCGCCAGCGCTTCGCACGAGCCCGCTTCGTGGGATACGGCCGAATTTCAGGGCGTGCCCTATATCCTCGGCATTTCGCATCCGACGGGATTTCCGTTCTTCGTGCTGCTCGGCTACGCTTGGTCGCACGTCGTCGCGGTCGGCTCCGTGGCGTTTCGTATGAATGCCTTGAGCGCGGTATGTCTTGCGGTTGCCGCCGTCATGGCGTACGCCGTAGCGCTGCGGATCGGCGCGAGCCGGCCGGTCGCGCTTCTCGCGACGCTCTGGTACGCATTCACGCAAGACGTCTGGTCCCACGCCAATCGCGCGGAAGCGCAGGATTTAGCGGTGACGTGCGAGGCGCTGGCGATTTACGCTTTCGTACGTTGGCTGCAGGAAAACGACGGCCGATGGTTCGCCGGCGCCTTTGCGCTCTACGGACTCGGCATGGCGGCGCACCCCAACGCTATTTGGCTTTTTCCCGGCTTCGTCGTCGGCGCGCTTACGGCGAAATGCCGCCCCTCGCTTCGCTTAGCGGCGGTTTCGTGCGCGCTCACCGTCGCCGGATTGGCGTTCTATCTGTATCTGCCGATACGCTCGGCGTACATCGTCGCGCACGGCCTCGATCCAACGCTCGCACTCGGAAGCGACGGCGGTATTTTTTGGAACTATCACAACCCGAGCACTCCGGGAGGTTTGCTGCTCGACCTCACCGGCAGCGAATCCAACGTTCCGGGCGCATTTCTCGGCTCGTTCAATCCCATTCACATCCAGGACGCACTCTGGGCGTTCATTCAAGGATTGGGACAGCAATACGGCGCGTTTATCGTCGTGCTGACGTTCGGCGGTTTGGCCGTCGCGTGGAAGCGCGATTGGCGAACGGCGCTCTTTCTCTGCCTTGCATGCACCGTCGCGCTGCTGTTCTCGGTAACGTATTCAGTGGAAGGCGACATCGGACGCTATCGGCTGTTGGCGTTGTGGCTCGCGGTGCCGCTGGTGGCTGCGATCGTCCCGCGCGACGCGCAAGGATGGAAGGCGACGCTCGCACGCACCGTCTTGATCGCGTTCTTGGCCGGCGGTACGTACGCAGCGGCGCGAGCGCATCCCGAATACTTCGACCACCATCCGGGCGAAGGCGGCCGCTGGGTCATCAACGTCGTCGCACCGCTGACGTCGCCGGGCAGCATCATCATGGTCGATTGGCTCGATGCGACTTCGCTTGCGTACGGCGCTTACGTCGATCGATCGCTTCCCGGGCGCATTATCGTATCGGGTTGGGATCCGGCAAAGATCGATCAGTACAAATTCTGGGCACGAACGCATCAGGTCTATATCCTCGTCAATCCGCACGACGTCGATGCCATCGACGGCGCAAAATCGGTCGCGAAGATCGACGATTACCACGCGCTCTATCAAGTCACGAAATAGCGAAAACGGCCTATAAAAATATCAATAGACCATATTGACAGGTTGATTCGGTTTCCCGTATACAGGGTATAGCCATCCAACGGTTGCATGCAAGCCATCCAATGCATCCGGCCAATGATGGAACCAGACCGGTCCAAATCGACCTGGAGGTATGAATAGGTGAGTAAGAACGATCGCGCCGAGACGCTGCGCCGCTCGTGGGCGACTGACGGCCGGTGGAAGGGCATCGAGCGCCGGTACTCCGCCGAGGACGTCGTCCGCGTCGCAGGCAGCGTCGTCGTCGAGCATACGCTGGCGCGACTAGGCGCCGAACGCCTATGGCAGCTGCTCCACGATGAGCAGCCGACGGCCGCGCTGGGCACGCTCACCGGAAACCAGGCAGTCCAGGCCGCGCGCGCCGGGCTCAACGCAATTTACTGCAGCGGATGGCAGGTTGCCGCCGACGCCAACGTCGCGGGCCAAATGTATCCCGATCAGAGCCTCTATCCGGTCAACAGCGTTCCGATGCTGGTCGAGCGCATCAACAACGCGTTCGCTCGTCTCGATCAAATCGAATCGCTCGAGGGACGCGGCGGTGCGCATTGGTACCTGCCGATCGTTGCCGACGCCGAAGCCGGCTTCGGCGGACCGCTCAACGTGTTCGAGTTGATGAAGGCCATGATCAAAGCCGGCGCGGCCGGCGTTCACTTCGAAGATCAGCTCAGCTCGGAGAAAAAGTGCGGCCACCTCGGCGGCAAAGTGCTGATTCCGACACAGCAAGCGATTCGCCATCTGTTAGCCGCGCGTCTCGCAGCCGACGCACTCGACGTGCCGACGCTGATCGTCGCGCGCACCGACGCCGACGCGGCGACGCTGATCACCAGCGACGTCGATCCGGCGGATGGGCAGTTCCTCACTGGCGACCGGACCGCCGAAGGCTTCTACGTCACGCGTAAAGGTATCGAGCCGTGCATCGCACGCGGTCTGGCTTACGCGCCTTACGCGGATCTGGTGTGGATGGAAACCTCCGAGCCGAGCATCGAGCAAGCACGCCGTTTCGCCGAAGCCATCCACGCCAAGTATCCCGGGAAGCTGCTCGCGTACAACTGCTCGCCGTCGTTCAACTGGAAGAAAAAGCTCGACGAACAATCGATTGCGACGTTCCGCGAGCAGCTCGGCGCGATGGGTTACAAGTTCCAGTTCATCACGCTTGCGGGTTTCCACTCGCTCAACTACGGCTTCTTCTCACTCGCGCACGACTTCAAAGAGCGCGGCATGGCCGCATACGCGGAGTTCCAGCAAGCGGAGTTCGGCGGCGAAGCGCTCGGCTACACCGCAACGCGTCACCAGCGCGAAGTCGGCACCGGGTACTTCGACGAGGTCGCAACGATCGTGAGCGAAGGCCGCGCGTCGACGACGGCCTACAAAGGATCGACCGAAGCCGAACAGTTCTACGAGAACGGAAGCGCAAAGCGCGCGGTCGTCGCGTAGGCGGTACGATGAACGTCGCTCCCGCCGGCTTTCAGCTTGCGCGCGATTTACCCGAAGGTTTCGCCGAGTACTTCCTGGCGCTGCACGACCGGTTCGGCGTGGATCGCCAGCGGCTCGTCCGCGCGCGGGCCGAACGGCTAACGCGCGCTCACGAGGGCTACTTGCCGACGTACCTTCCGCAATCGGAAGGTACGCGTACGCAGTGGAAGATTGCGCTGCCCGATTGGTGCCGCGATCAACGCAACCAAATGACCGGACCGGCCGACGATGCCGAGCTGGTCGTCAAGATGCTCAACTCCGGCGCCCCCGGCGTCATGCTCGATCTCGAAGACTCGATGGCCAATACGTGGGAGCATCTCATGCTCGGCCACGAGAACATCGTTTCCGCGCTCTACGGCGAGCTGACGTACGAGGACGCAAAACGCGGCGGAACGGTGCCCATCAGGCCCAGCGATACCGTCGTGTGGAATCGCGTGCGCGGGCTGCATCTGTCGCAAGCCGGCGTTCTCGAAGACGAGATCACCAGCGCGTCGATCTTCGACTTAGCGCTCCTCACCTATCGCATCGATTACGAGCGCCTCAAGCATCCGCTCTGCATCTACATTCCAAAATCGGAATCCGCCGAGGAAGCGACGTGGTGGAAGAGCCTGTTCGACGCACTCATCCTCGCCAAAGGCTGGCAGCCGGGTTCGATTCGCTGCATGGCGCTGGTCGAATCGCACCCGATCGCGTACGAAATGGAAGAGTTTCTCTTCAACCTGCGCGACTATATCTTAGGGCTCAATCTCGGACGCTGGGATTACATGGCGAGCCTGATTCATTTCAACCTCAACGATCCCAACTGGCTGCTGCCCGACCGCAATACGATTCCCACCGACGTGCCGTTCTTTCAGCGCGTGCGCACCTTGCTTCCCGAGATCACGCACAAGCACGGCGCGCTGGCCATCGGCGGCATGACGGCGCTCTATCCCAGTCGCGAGGATCTCGAGCTCAACGAGCGCGCGCTCGCGGTGCTCGAACGCGACAAGAAAAACGAGGCGTCGTGTTTGATGGACGGCGCGTGGACCGGACATCCCGATCAGAATGCGATTGCGGTCGCCCAGTTTCCGTCACCCAATCAACTCGACAAGCGTCCTTCGCTGACCGATTATCACCCGGACCTTCGCCCGTCGCCTAAAGGCGTCGGCACGACGTCGATCGACGGCACGCGGGCGGCGGTTCGCACCGTGATTCGCTACCGTAACGGCGTCTTGGAAGGCAAGGGCGCGAGCTTGCTCGACGGCTACATGGAAGATCTCGCGACCGATCGCATCTACCGGCTGATGATCGCACAGCGGCTGCGCTATCCCGGCGAATACACGCCGAAACCGCTCGGCACGATGTTCGACGAGGAGCTCGAGCGGATCGTCCGCGAGCTGCCCAAAGACGCGAACGACGAGACGCGCGATCGGTATCGTAAGGCGCGCGAGCTTTCCGAACGCATGATCCTAACGGGGTCCTTCGACCCCACGTAAAAAAGAGCGGCATGAAGCGACGTGCCGCCCTCCGACTCACCGCCGCCGCGGCGGCAGCACCGCTCGTTCCGCGACCGGCGTTCGCGCGCCCCGCGGACGTCCGGCTGCGTCCCGGCGATCCGCGCTGGCCGGCGGGGGCTGCATGGCAAGGGCTCGCGCGAAGGCTTCGCGGACGTCTCGTCGCGCTGCACTCGCCCTTCGACACTTGCCGTAGCGCACCGAAAGGCGCGCAGTGCGCCGCGCTCTTTGAGAACGTGCGCAATCCGTACTACATCGGCGACGACCCGGCGCTCACGCAAACGCTGGGCTGGGTCGATGCATGGACGTCGCGCACGAGCGCGTACGCCGTCGAAGCGCGCGACGCTTCCGACGTCGCCGCCGCCGTAACCTTCGCGCGCGAGAACGACTTGCGGCTGGTCGTCAAAGGCGGAGGGCACAGTTACTTGGGCACGTCGAACGCTCCCGATTCGCTGCTGATCTGGACTCGCCGCATGAACGATATCGTCGTGGAAAGCGACGCGGTCACGCTCGGCGCGGGCTGCATTTGGGTACACGCCTACGACGCCGTCACCACCAAGGCGGGACGCTACGTTCAAGGCGGCGGGTGTACGACCGTCGGCGTCGCCGGACTCGTTGCGAGCGGCGGCTTCGGCAGCTTCTCCAAGCATTACGGCACCGCCGCATCGTCACTGCTCGAAGCCGAAGTGGTCACCGCCGACGGAAAGGTTCGCATAGCGAGCGCGTCGACGAACGCCGATCTGTTTTGGGCGCTCAAAGGCGGCGGCGGCGGCACGTTCGGCGTGGTGACGAAGATCAAGCTTCGCCTGCACGATCTTCCCGAGTTCTTCGGTGCCGCTGCGATGAAAATTCGCGCGTCGTCCGACGACGCGTTTGCGCGGCTGATCGCGCGTATCGTCGATTTCTACGCGGAAAATCTCTTCAACGACCATTGGGGCGAACAGATTCACATCGGATCCGACAACACCCTCGAAGTCAGCATGGTCTCGCAGGGGTTGGATCAGGCTGCCGTGCAGGCGGTGTGGAAACCGTTTCTGGATTGGATTGCGCAGAACTCGAGCGACTATTCGTTCGTATCGAAACCCATTCTCGCCGTCGCTCCGGCACGAAACTGGTGGAACGCACAGTACATCGAGCAAAACTACCCCTTTGCCATCGTACAAAACAAACTCCCGGGTTCCGCCCCAAGCGAGTTTTGGTGGCGCGGCGACGGCAGCCAGGTGGGACAGGTCTTATACGCATACGAGTCGCTCTGGCTGCCGGCGTCGCTTCTCGATGGTGAGAACCGCCAACATTTAGCCGATACGTTTTTCCAAGCGTCGCGCAGTTGGGATTTCGAGCTGCACTTCAACAAAGGTTTGGCGGGAGCACCCGCCGGCGCGATCGCCGCCTCCCGCGATACGGCCACCAATCCTGCGGTCGCATCGGCGTTTGCACTCGTCATCGCCGGCGACGGCCAGGGACCTGCGTATCCGGGCGTCCGCGGACACGAACCGGACGCGGCCGCAGCGCGCAAGAGCGCGCTTTCGGTGCGCCAATGTATGGACGGCCTGCGATCGCTGACGCCGCATCCCGGATCGTACGTGTCGGAAAGCGATTTCTTCGCCCGCGATTGGCGGCACTCGTATTGGGGCGCAAACTATGCGCGACTCGCGGCCGTCAAGAAAAAGTACGATCCCGACGGATTGTTCTACGTTCACCACGGCGTCGGATCCGAAGCGTGGAGCAGCGACGGTTTCACCAGGCTGCGGTGAGCGCCGCATTCTTTCGTGCCTTGCACACGATTACGGCGGTCGTCGTCGCGTTCGTCGCCACCTACGCTTTGTGCGTTCGGGCCGGGACAGGCCCGGCACCGGCGATTCTCTCGGCGGCGCTGTGCGTGGGGCTCATGCGGCGCCCGGACGAGCTGACGTCGAGGTCGGTCTCAAAAAAGATCGTGACGTTGCCGGTGGTCGCTCTAGCGGCGGGGCTCATCGGGCTCGCGTTTTTACGGCTGCCGTGGATGGGCGCACTGCTTTTTACCGCCGGCGTCGCGTCGTCGGTCGCACTTCGGGGCTACGGCGAACGCGGCGCGTCGATCGGGCGCGCGATCGCGCTCCCGCTGCTGACCATGCTCGTCGTACCGGTTGCGATCGATCCGCGCGCGGGCATCGCCGTTACAACGCTGCTCGTGGTTGCGGCGGCACTCGTCGCGATACTGAGTGCGGCGACGGTTGCTTACCTGACGCGTTCCGCAAGCGTACCGCAAAAGGCGCGTCCGGCGCGTAAGCCGGCCGACGGCGCGATGAGCGTGCCCGTAAAGATGGCGTGGCAAATGCTCGTCGCGCTCGCGCTCGCATTCTCGATCGGCATGACCGCATTTGCGGCGCATTGGCCGTGGGTCGTGCTGAGCGCGTTCATCGTCTGCAGCGGAGCTATTGGGCGCGGCGACGCGCTGTATAAAGCTTTGCTGCGCCTCGCCGGCGCGGTCGGTGGAACGTTTGCGGCCGCCGTCGTCGCGCACGCGAGCCTGCCTAACCCGGCAACGAACGCCGCGCTGATCTTCGTCGTCTTGTTCGCCGGCATTTGGCTGCGCCAGATGAACTACGCCTACTGGGCGGCCTGCGCCACGCTGATCTTCGCACTGCTTCAGGGGAGTCAAGCTGAAAACGAAACGTCGCTCTTCGGCCTGCGCGTGCTGTGCATTCTGATTGGCGCGCTGTGCGGCGTCGTCGCAGTGTGGTTCGTGTATCCGATTCGCACCGAGCAAGTCGTGCGCCGCCGCGTCGCCGACGCGCTGGGAGCGATGCGCGACGCACTCGGCGGGTCGGAGTTCGACCCGGAGTACCATGCCGTCGAACTCAACGTGTGGCGCCGCCGGTGCGTCTGCACCGCGCGGTGTTCGGGGCGAAGGATCCCGACGAACATCCGGCCGGTTGGATCGATCGCGCGCACGCACTGCTCGAACGCATGAAGACGCCCGATTTCGATCGCGCCGCAGCCGGCGCAGAGATGCGCAAACTGCGCGACTCGATCGCCAAGCGGCCTTAATCGCATCTAAACGTTCGCAGCGTACACTCGAACGGCATGAAATGGCGTGGGATCGCGTGCCTCTTCGTATTGGTCGCCGCCGGCTGCAACGCCGCCGGGTCAGACTACGGTGGGGGAAGTCTTCCTGCGAACCGGCCGGCTGTTGCAAAGATCGTAAGCCTGTCGCTGGCAGCCGCGCTGGATCCGTCTAACGGTTTTCCCACCTTCGTGTATGAAGGTACCTACGACGTCACGCCGACGATTCGCGTAAAACCCGGCGACTCGATCGAAGTTTTCCTCAACGACGAGCTTCCGGCGAGTAAAGGAATGGGCGACGACGTCAATCTGCATTTTCACGGACTCGGAACGTCGCCGTTAGCGCCGGCCGACGACGTTCTGACGATGCTGGCCACGCCGAATCAGACGCTGCACTACGTCGTTCCGATACCGAAAAGCCAACCGCCGGGCCTCTACTGGTATCACACGCACGTGCACGGTGAGACGAACTATCAAGTCGGCGAGGGCGGAATGAGCGGCGCCATCGTCGTCGACGGGATCGAGGCGCACCTTCCGGGACTTGCGCGCATGCGCGAAAACCTCCTGATGGTGCGCGAGCTAGGGTCGGGCGCGGGCTCGATCCGCAGACTCCCACACACGGCAAACTCCAGCCCGTGCGCGCAAACAAAAGACGCCGTGATCAGCGTCAACCGTGAGTACCGGCCGACGCTGCCGGCCGTTTCCGGTCAGCCGGCATTTTATCGCGTCGTCAACGCGACGGGACATCGCACGCTCGATCTTTCGATTGACGGAAGTCCGCTCGAAATCGTGGCGATCGACGGTTATCCGCTCGATACGTATCCCGGTGCGGCCGCCACGCGCACGGTTTCGCACTACGTATTGCCGCCGGCCGCGCGCGTGGAGTTCGTCGCCGCTACGGCCGGCCCGAGCGTGTTACGGACGCGGTGCTATTTTTCCGGACCGGTCGGCGATCCCGATCCGGCGCAGATTCTCGCCTACCTCGGCAAGGCTCGCGGCGCGGCGATCCCCGCGCACGGATCAATAAAACTCCCGCATCTCGTCGCCGGCGCGCCGCTCGATCGCGACGGACCTGCCGGAGCTCTTCCGCAACCGGTCGTGACCCGTCGCGTGAGGCTGACCGAAAACGCTAAGGGGTTTTACATCAACGGTCACGCCTATTCGCCCGAGGCGCCGCCCACGTTCGTCGTGCACACGGGAACGACGGAGCGATGGACCGTCGAGAATCTCACGCAGGAAATACACGCCTTTCATATTCATCAAGTGCATTTCGTGGTCGAGAGCATTAACGGCGCGCGCGTTGCGCATCGCCACTGGGCCGACACCGTCGTCGTTCCGTACAACGGAAACATGACGTTGCTGATGGACTTTCGCAGCCCGCTCATCCGCGGAACGTTCTTGTTCCATTGCCATATTCTCGATCACGAGGACATGGGCATGATGGCGAAGATCCAGGCGATTTAACGCGTCAGTACGTCAGCACCATCCGGAAGCGCGCGTCGCCGCTTATCATGCGGTCGAAGGCGTCCTGCGCACGCTCGATCGGCATCGTTTCGATCATCGCGCGGACACCGGCGAGAACGCTGAACTTCATCGTATCTTCCGAGTCCACATTCGTTCCGGACGGCCATCCTTTGATCGAACGGCGCCCCCCGATCAGCGCGACCGTGTCGATCGAAGCGGGTTCGGCGGCCGCACCGAGCACCAGCATCTGTCCGTCGATGCCGAGTCCGCCGATCGCGTTCTCCAGCGCCTTGGCAGACGTCGCGGTAAAGGCAATCACCTTCGCGCCGCCGAGTTTCTGCAGCGCGGCGCCGACGTCGCCCGCGTTCGAGTCGACGTAGTGATGTGCGCCCAACTGTTTGGCCAGCGGTTCTTTCTCGGCGCCGCGGGCAATCGCGACGGTTTCGAATCCCATCTTCGCAGCGTACTGGACGGCGAGGTGGCCTAAGCCGCCGATTCCGAGCACGGCGACGAGATCGCCGGGTTGCGCGTGCGTGTGCCGCAACGAGTTGTAGGTCGTAACGCCCGCACACATCAGCGGCGCCGCTTCGGCCGCGGTAAGCGCCTCGGGAATCCGCGCGAGCGCCACGGCCGGCGCGATAACGAATTCCGCGTACCCGCCGTCATAGCTAAATCCCGGAATCTGCTGGTTGGAACACGTGAAAAAGTCGCCGCGGCGGCATCGATCGCACGTGCCGTCGTGGCCGCCGTGCCAACCGACGCCCACACGATCGCCCGGTTTAAATCCAACGACGCCCTCGCCGACGGCGTCGATGACGCCGGCGATCTCGTGACCCGGGGCGCGCGGAAAGTCGATCCCCGGCCACAGATTGTTGATCGCCAGGAAATCGCTATGACAGATGCCGCACGCCTGGACGCGAATGCGTACCGACCCGTGCCGGGGCTCGGGAATCGGCAGCTCGCTTAGCTCGAGACGGTGCACGTCGGCAGATGGTACGCGCGCCGCGCGCATGGTGGCCTTCGAAGTTGCAATCGACATGGGGCCTTCAACCGTCGAGGATCTCCAGGAGTTTCGGATAGACGAGATCGGTGCGCGCGTGCGGATTGGCCGGATCGATGATGTCGTGGTTTTCGGGCAGCTTGCGCAGCTCGACGTAGGCGATCCCATTGCGGTTCCAGCCGCACCATTGGTTTGCGATTTCTTGCGTCGCCTCGTTGTTGACGGCAGGATCGCAGCGATTGACGACCGTGACGATGCGCTCGGCAAGCGGACGGCGCTCCTTGGCGGCTGCGTGCACGTCGTCGCCGATGCGCAGCGTCTGCATCAGCGCGTGCGTCGAGCAGCGCGGATAGGCCGTCACCGGACGCTGCTTAATGCCCGCGCGCGGATCCCACCAGAAGAACACGTTGGGTAGCGTTAAGAAAATGCGCGCGAACAGCCGGCTCACCGGATACGGGAGCTGCAGCAGTGCAAAATCGGGCGCGACGGGAACCGCTAACGCGACCGAACGGTACTGGCCGAAGTACGCCGCGAGCGATCCACCCATCGAGATACCGAGCAGCGCGACGCGCTCGCCGAGGCCGAAAGCAATGTCCACCGCTTCGTTCGCACTGGCCAGCAGCGTTTCGGCGGTGAGCTTTGCCAGCCGCGTCGTCAAGCGATCCTTGTCGCCGTGCTCGGGCATTCGCGGCACGAACACGTTCGCACCGGCTTTATGCACGAGCGGCGCGAGCTCGACGTATTGCGCCGGATTATTGGTGATACCGTGAAACAGGACGACCGCCAGCGGCGTCCGAGCGCCGTGGTCGAGCAGCGCGGTGCGCGCGGCCGGCAAGATGGTATCGTCGTCGAGCGCCATGAACGCCCGCGCTCGCGCGACGGCATCGTCATAGGTCGGCGCCGGATGACTCGGCGGTACCGCTACCATCATTTACCCTTCCGCCACGCGCAATCGAGCACGTGGTCGTTGACTAAACCGACGGCCTGCATGAACGCGTAGCAGATCGTCGGTCCGACGAAGCGAAAGCCGCGCTTGCGCAAATCTTTGCTCATTGCTTCCGACACAGGCGTAGATCCGGGGAGCTGCGCGCGCCGTTTCCACTTGTTGAGGATCGGTTTGCCCCCGACGAAGCCCCAAATGTAGCGATCGAAGCTTCCACATTCGTCGCGCACCTCGAGAAACACGCGCGCGTTGTCGATGGCCGACTCGATCTTCGCGCGATTGCGAATGATACCGGGATCGCGCATCAGGCGGTCGACGGCACGCGCGTTCATCTTGGCGACGCGCTCGGGATCGAATCCCAGAAACGCTTCGCGATACCGGTCGCGCTTATTCAGAATCGTCTCCCAGCTCAACCCCGCTTGCGCGCCTTCGAGAATGAGGAACTCAAAGAGCGTGCGATCGTCGTGCACGGGCCGCCCCCACTCGTTATCGTGGTACGGAATTGACAGCACCGTCGTGGCCCACGCACAGCGCTTCGGCGTCATCTCGTTTCCTCCGGATCGATGGCTCGCAGCAAGAACGGATACGCCCGCTCGGCCAGATCGCTTCGCCGTAGCGGCTCGACCACGTCGTGGGACGGCGGCATGCCGCGCAGGACCAAAAGTTCGATCAGTTCGGGATGCGTCGCGCGCCAATGACCGTAGAGCCGCCGGATCGCGCGGTTGTTGACCGTTGCTTCGCGCGCGTTGGTGACCAGCACGACTTTCCCGGCGCGCGGCGAACGCCGGCGCGCCTCGCGCAACACGCCGTTGGCGATGCGAAACGCGTGAGCGACGGCGTGCGTGGCATAACGCGGATAGCCGTGTTCGGGCTGCTGCTTGTCGCGCACCACGGGATTCCACCAGTGAAAGCGGTTTGGTATAGCCAGCATCAGCTCGGCGACGCCGCCCATCATAAAACCCGGAATGAACGATACGCCGAAGAACGGCGCGATCGCGACCGCACGGTCGATGTCGAAGTTTTGCGCGGCCCACGCCGCGAGCAAACCGCCCAGCGAAAAACCGGCGACGGTAACGCGATCGCCGAGCTCGGCCGCGATCGCAACGTATTGCGCCGTCGCTTCGTACAAATCGTCGGGCCGCAGGCGTTCCAGCGCGGGCGACAGCCGGTCGGCGTGACCGTGTCGCGGCAGACGCGGAACGATGACGTTGTGCCCGCGCTCGTAGAGATCGCGCGCGAAACGCGCGAACTGCGGCGGACTGGCGCTCATCCCGTGGAGCAGGACGATCGCCCGCGGCCGGCGCTCGTCGTGCAGGTGCGCGATGGTACGCCCTTTGTCGCCGACGGCGGCGTGATCGCGTTCGAGAAGGCGCTGGAGGCGTTGTGAAAAGGTGGCCAAGGGAACCGTCCTTAAATCTGGCTCTCAAGTGTTCCTCGAACGCGGGCGTTGGTGTCCCCGCGGTCCCCCTCCCCGGACGGGTAAACACGCGCGGCGCTATGGTGTAAACGGAATGCAGGAACTGTCGCAGCGGGCGCGCGAGCTTATCGGCGCGGAGGAACGCTACGGAGCGCACAACTATCATCCGCTCGATCTCGTCGTCGAACGAGCCGAGGGTGTTTGGCTTTGGGACGTCGACGGCAATCGCTATCTCGATTGCATCAGCGCGTATTCGGCCGTCAATCAAGGTCATTGCCACCCGCGAATCGCGGCCGCGTTAACGGATCAAGCGAAAAAAGTAACGCTCACGTCGCGTGCGATGCGCAACGAACGCATGCCGGGATTTCTGGAAAAGCTGACGCGACTGTGCGGCTATGACATGGCGCTTCCGATGAATACCGGCGTCGAAGCGGTGGAAACTGCAGTGAAGCTCGCGCGGCGCTGGGGATACGCCGTCAAAGGCATCCCGGACGGACAGGCCGAGATCATCGTCTTCTCCGACAATTTCCACGGACGCACGCTGTCGGCTATCAGCGCCAGCACGACGCCGGAATATCGTAAGGACTTTGGGCCCTACGTCCCGGGATTCGTTGCGGTTCCGTACGGCGACGCCGATGCGCTCGAGCGCGCGATCGCGCCGAATACGTGCGCGATTCTCATCGAGCCGATTCAAGGCGAAGGCGGCGTCAACGTGCCGCCCGACGGTTTCCTCAAACGTGCGTGGGCGCTGTGCCGCGAACACGACGTGCTCTTCGTCGCCGACGAGATCCAAACCGGATTCGGACGCACCGGCGACCTGTTCGCGTGCGATTACGACGGCATCAAAGCCGATATCTTGGTCGTCGGGAAAGCGCTCGCCGGCGGATTCTATCCGGTGTCGGCCGCGCTTGCCAACGAACCGCTCATGGGTTTGTTCCGTCCCGGCGAGCACGGCAGCACGTTCGGCGGAAATCCGTTGGGCTGCGCGGTAGCGGTTGCGGCCCTCGACGTCATCGTCGACGAGAAGCTCCCGTCGCGCGCTCGGTACGCCGGCGCAAAAATCATGCAGGGACTGCGCGCGATCGCATCGCCGTTGATCGAAGAAGTGCGCGGCCGCGGGCTGCTGATCGGCGTACAGATGAAGGAGCCGGCACGCTTACTCTCCGACGCGCTGCTCGCGCGCGGCGTCGCCGCCAAGGACACGCACGAGAACGTGCTGCGCATCGCACCGCCGCTGGTCATCGACGACGAAGCAATCGACTTTCTTCTCGAGCGGTTCCGGGAAGCGATCGGAACCATTACGTAAGGCGTAATACCAATTCGCGGCCGCGTTCGAACCCGAGGTTACGATAGAGCGTTTCCGCGGGTTCGCTCGCGCTCAGCCGGACGAGCGTGCAGTGCCGGGCTCGCGCCCACGCGATCGCCGCCTCCGTGAGCTCGCGGGCCACACCCCGGCGACGGTATGCCGGCCGAACGTACACCCCGGCGATGGTGGCCATCGGCCTGGCTTGAATCACCGATGTCTCGGCGATCAGTGCGCCGGCCGATGCGAAGGGCGCTCCATCTCGGTCCCGAGCCACGAACCACCCGTGCCGGCCGTCGGCCATGCCCTCCGCGAAGAAACGGGTCAGGCGCTCCCGCCAGTCCGGCACGAACCCTCCGGGGGCCATGCTCAGCTCGTCGAGCATCGCCTTCCAGCAATCGGCGAGGAACGGCGCCTCGTCGGCACGCGCGGAATCCACCATTGACAGTGACCCTCCCCGGCGTGATATGGTGTGCGGGCCGAAGTAGCGGCCCAAGCTCTCGGAGTTGGGGCTCGCTCACCGGATGCCTGCGGGCGATCCGGTCTTCACTATAGGAACGACGGCGGCGTCGTTTCAGCGGTGGGGTTGCTTCGGCGGCGCCATTTTTTATTGCTTGTAACAGGAGTAACGCACATAGCACGACCTCTCCGCGTCAACGATCAGATCCGCATTCGTTCGGTGCGCGTCATCGACGAAAACGGCGAACAACTCGGCATTCTGGCCACCGAAGACGCGCTCGCGCGCGCTCGGACGGCGGGATTGGACCTGATCGAAGTCTCGCCGACGGCACAACCGCCGGTCTGTAAGATCGCCGATTACGGCCGTCTTAAATACGAGCAGTCCAAGAAAGACAAGGACGCTCGCAAAAAGCAGCGTCACTTCGAGTTAAAGGAAGTGAAGCTGCGTCCAAAGATCGAGACGCACGACTACGAGACCAAGGCGCGCATGGCCGAACGACTGCTGCTCGACGGAAGCAAGATCAAAGTGACGATCATGTTTCGCGGTCGAGAAATAACGTATACCTCTTTCGGGCGGCGGCTGCTCGATCGGATGGCCGAAGACATGGGGCCTTTGGCAACGATCGAACGCGAGCCGCGACTCGAAGGAAAGAACATGTTCATGATTTTGGCGCCGCGCGCGACGCCAACGGGACCGCCGAAGTTCTCGCTGCATCGCGAGAAAGAAGCCAAACCCGTCGAGCGCGAAGCCGAAACGAAGGAGCCTACCAGTGCCTAAGATACGAACCCACCGCGCAACGGCCAAGCGCGTCAAGGTGACGGCGACCGGCAAAGTGCTGCATCGCCACCAGTTTAGCGGCTGCGGTCACATCCTCAGCAAAAAGACGCGCAAGCGTAAACGGAAATTCCGCAAGGATCAGCCGACGTTCAAGGGCGACCTCAAGCGCCTAGCGCCGACGATTCCGTACTTGGTGTAAGGAGGCTTCGAAAGATGGCACGCATCAAGCGCGGCGTTCACGGTTTAAAGCACCGCCGCAAAGTCATGAAGCTCGTCAAGGGCTTCCGCGCCTCCCGCCGCCGCAACTACCGCGTGGCGAACGAAGCGCTTCTCAAATCGTTGGCGTACGCGTTTCGCGACCGTCGCGTTCGCAAGCGCGACTTCCGCTCGCTGTGGATCAGCCGCATCAACGCAGCGGCGCGCCGCGAGGGTATGACGTATTCGGTGTTCATGAACGGCCTTAAGAAGTCGGGCGTGAGCCTCAATCGCAAGGCACTGGCCGATCTTGCGATCTCGGATTCGAAAGCATTCGGATCGCTGCTGAACCTCGCGAAAAAAGCCGTGGGCAAATAGCGCCGACGACCCAGTAGTCCAAAAGACCCGGCGACGCCGCCGGGTCTTTTTGCTTACTTTCCGTTGCTTTGCGCAGACCAAGGAAGCATCCGCGCCGTCGTCCAACACGCGGTCCGACCTTAGGAGTTCCGTTTGCTACCAGCGCTACGTCGATTCGGCCGCTTCACGGCCACCGCCATTCTTGCTTTGATTCTGCCCGCGTGTCACGGCTCGGCATCCGTCCTGCCGACTGCTGCCCCGTCGCACGGCGTCGCCGATAGATCGACCGGAGTCGTGGCATTCGTGATCTCGGACTACTTTCCGAAATCCGACACAAGACGGGCGCACTACTTTCCGAAAGAGACGCTGTCACTTCTCATTCGGATTGGAGATCGCGAAAGCCGCGTCCACCTGTCGCCGTTGTCGCCGCAATGTCAGATTAGTGCGACGCACATAAAATGCGTCGTAAAGGTGAACGCCGCTCAAGGCCGCACGGCGTTTACGGTCACCGCCTTGGATTATGGCGGCCAGCCTCTGGCCGCCGCGACCGGCACCGCAAACATCGGAGCGCAGACGAATATTCCGCTGACGCTTCGCGGCATTGCGGCGCGGGCCACCGTGTCGCTGAAATCCACGGCGGTGCTCGGGAAGCCCTCGAACCTCGGCCTATCGATTAACGCGTACGACGTGGACGGCGGCCTCATCGTCGGTAACGCTCCCTTCGATAAACCGCTTCAGTTAAAGAACTCCGACAAGTCCGGCGTCTTTCGTTTGAGCGATGCGACGGTTTGGGGACCCCAGAGCACCGTCGCGCTTCGATATAACGGGGGCCTCGCAAACACGAACGTTAGCATCAAGCCGCCGGACCCGACACAAGCCGTCGTGCCGGTATACCCTCAGCTCGCAGTCAAAACGTACCACGTCGGAAAGAGTACATTCAGCGGTTCGTTTCTCATACCCGGAAGCTTGACCGTGGGAACGAAAGGCGACATGGCGGTTGCGTACTATCACGGCTTCGCCACGGTTTCGCCGGCCGGACGCGTAACGCATCATTCGTCACACTTGCCCATAGCCTCGCTCGCCGCAGGCCCGGACGGCGCGTACTGGATGGGTCGGTCGAAATGCGACTTTCCGTCGAGCGACTGCAAAGTGACGTACGTGTCGCGCTTCGACGGAACGTACAGCGACGTTTCCGTATCGGCCGCTGTGACGTCGATCGTCCGGGGTCCGGACGAAAAACTCTGGGCTCTTGCCGGCAGTCCAGAGACGGTGTTTGCGATCGACGCGGCAGGCACCGTCCAAACGTACGCCGTCCCCGATACGATCAGCCTACGAACGAGCAATGTCGTGGCGCCTGCCGACGGCAACGTTTGGTTTTACGACCGGGGCGGCAGCATCGGCAATAGTTCCGACCGCTTCGTCGTCGTTGCTCCGGATGGACGAATGACGCCGATCGACGTTCGCGGATCCGATCCAGGAGCTCTCGCTTTATCTCCCGACAAAAAGACGATTTGGGTTCCCGAGAGTTTTTACGGCGGAATCGGGAAGATGGAAGTCGCGACGCGCAAATTTCAGACAATCCCCAACGTACCGATTCAATTTAGCGGCAACGTCATTCCGGCGGCCGCGAGCGCTGTCGGCCTGTGGGTGGAAGTTCAGCGGCCACGCTACACACTGCCGTATGAAGTATTTCTCGGCTTTGTGCGACCTGACGGCTCCGTCGCTTATGTTGGAGTGCCCACCTCCAAAGAGGTGTCCGAGATTACATCGTTATGCTTCGCGGCCGATGGAAGGCTGTGGTTCGCCACCGACACGGCAGTCGGCACCATTTCTTTAGGAAAGTAGTATGATACGCCGTTTTGCGTTTGTTTTAGCCTCGCTTGCACTGATTTCGTGCGGGTCGAAAGCCGTCCCGGCCGCGCCCGAGCAACCGTTCGGCGCGAGCCTACTGACGCCGCGCGGAAGCGCAACGGCGTCGTTATCGTTTCCGATTCCGTCGAGCGATGCGACCAATGGGTTTATTCCGAGCGAAACGGCGGCCGTCGAGGTGTCGATCCACGGCGTCTCCGCATACCAATCCGGAGCAGTTGAGGGTACAACCACGTTTTCGGCCACGTTTCCCGTTCCGTCCGGAACGGATCAGTTCGACATCTACTTGGTCGATCTCGTCGGCCACGAGCTGGCCCATGCCGGCACCACGCAAAGCATGCCGGCAGGAAAGACGACGAAATTGCGTGCGGTCTTTCACGGCGTCGTGAATCAGGTTCAGGCCAATCTCGACCTCAATCCACCGGTGGGCACGAACAAGACCGTGCCGTTCACAATCACGGCGAAGGACGCCGCCGGCGACACCATTTCCGGACCGGTACCCTACGATAAGCCCCTCTACGTGTCTCAGAAAACCATCAGTGCAGAGGTGAAGCTCGAAGGATCTCGATTCGTGAGCCCGGGCGATACGCTGCACGTCGCCTACAACGGGCGGCTAATGACGGCACCGGTCGACATTGCGTTTTCCGCGCCGACCAGCAGCGGATCGTACGGAACTCGTCCGCTTTCGTTTCTGGCTCAGGCTTACACAACGTTTAGCGTGAAGGGATACATTCAAGACATTGCCGTCGCGCCCGACCACGTGCTTTGGTTCGGCGCTTGCGGAGGCAATTCGGACGGCTGCGAAATCGGCAACGTCGATACCGCCGGCCGCGTACATAAGGTCGCAAGGGTTCACTACGTGCAGAACCTTATCGTTGGACCGGACCGCAACGTTTGGTTCACCGAAGGTGAGAACATACGTGGCGAAAAGGGACCGACCGTCGGGAGAGTGACTCCGAGCGGCCAGGTGACGCAATACCTCATTCGCCCCACGGGCATACATAGGGCGTTTGGAACGTACGCGATAACGACTGGTCCCGACGGCAATATTTGGTTTACGGAGTTCAACGCCGTCGACCGTATAACGACCAAAGGCAAGATAACCTCATTTCCGACTACTGCCGAGCTTCGGACGACCTCCATGGTTGCGGGAAGCGACGGAAAGATCTACTTTGACGTTTGGGAATGGTCTGTCGGGTCGTGCGATATGAAAGGTCACATCAGCTTTTACGGCAGCGAAAAGCAGCCGTTAGGCGCACCGCTGGTGTGGAACGACGGCGAGCTTTTGGTTGCTCGGGGGCCGTGGGTGCTTACCGAAGCGGGATCGATTCATCATCTCCGGCTTCAAGACGCTTCCATTATGACCAGCGGCCCAAGCGGGACGGTCGTCGGCGCCGGGGTTGCGCAGGGAAGCGGCCTCTACGGGATTCAAGTTTCGAAATTAGCGCGCGCGACGCTGAAAGGAAAAACGTACCCGGAGATTTCGGCGTATAATGCCAACGAAGCGCTCACGAACGTCGTTGCCGATACCAACGGCTATTTTTGGGCCGCGAGCAGAACCGTCACCGAGAACGGCGCCATCGTTCGCTTCCGGTACGATCCGTAGGAGCTGGTACGGACGCTTCCCCGTGGAGCGACCAACGAAACGATATCCATGTTGAATCTGCGCATGCTTTGGGAAAATTCGGGCTATGAGATTAGCGGTTATCAGCACGCTCGCCTTCGCCCTCGCTACGAGCATCCCGGCGTGGTCGGCAGTCAGTTCCGACGACGCGTCGTTCGTCCAAACGGCGCAGCACGACGCGCTCGGCCAGTATGCTCTTGCGTCGCTCGCGCGAGGTAAAGCGCAGAGCCCCGCCGCGAAAACCCTCGCGGTTCAGATCGCCACCAACGCCACGCAAGCGAACGATTTCATCAGGGAGTACGCAAAGACGCACGCCGTCACGTTAGACAATCAGCCCAGCACCCGCGCCGACAACCAATACAGCAACATTTCGTCGGACAAGGGACCGCAGTTCGATAAAGAGTTCGGCAACGCCATCTACATCGATTCGAATATCTCGCTCGACGCCTATCAGGACGAGGCGGCTCACGGAAGCGATCCGGCTTTGCGCGCCTTCGCGAAGAAGCAGCTCGCTGCGTACGAGCAGTTCTCGAAGACCGCACAGAAGCTCTCGCCGCAGTAGGTAACCCTTCGTATCGACCCTCGCCCGGGGCGGCGCTCATCCGAGCGACCGCCTCAAGGCGTTCCTTTAGGATGGTCGAACGCAGCGCGAAATGGTCGACTCGGGCGGAACCGGTGAAGAACCGCTTGCGGACGGCTTTGCCGCGCACGAGCCGTGGGCGTTCGAGGAAGCCTATCGCCGTTACGGCCATCTGCTCTACTCGACGGCGTACAACGTCCTCGGGAACGCCGACGACGCCGCGGACTGCGTGCACGACGCATTGGCGCGCGTTTGGCGCTCGCGTAACGCCTACTCGCGCGCGCGAGGCGCGCTGCGCAGCTTTCTTACCGTCTGCGTCCGCAACGAAGCGATTTCCCGGCGCCGCGCTCAATCGCGCCGGCTTCGCCTGGCCGATCGATTGGCGGCCGAACCCGTCGAACACGCCGAATTACAAGCCGGCGATCCGATCGAGCGCGACCGGCTGCGAACCGCGATGACGCAGCTTTCCGACGACCAGCGCTTACCGCTGCAGCTGGCGTACTACGAAGGCAAAACGCACACGGAGATCGCGCAGGAGCTGCAGATCCCGCTGGGCACGATCAAGAGTCGCATCGCCATCGGCTTACGCAAGCTCTCGGCGGCGCTTGGAGGTGCGCGCGAATGAGCGAGTTCGAACACCTCGACGAAGCGGCGGATCTCTACGCGATCGGCGCACTCGAGGACGCGCAACGCGAAGCGATCGACCGGCACGTCGCGCGCTGCGACGAATGCGCGCGCATCCTCGCGGCGGCGGAGGATCGCGTTGCCGTGCTGGCCGCAGCCGAGGCGCAGCATGCGCCGCCCCCGCAGCTCGAGCGCCGCGTCGTTTCGCTGGTGCGACGTGAGCCCTCGCGGCTGCGCGCGTTGATTCCGGCAATCGCTGCCGCCCTCATCGTCGGCCTATTACCTTCGGCCTACTTCTGGCAACAGAACCAAGCCATGCACGCTGCAATGGTCGCCGAGAGCGACGCGATGAACCGCCTCGCGTTAATGCCGCATCGCTCCGCAGCCTTCACGCAAATGAGCAGCGGCTCGGCTGCTAAGGTCATGTACGCGCCCGACGGATCGTGGTACGTCGTTTTCGTGCGCGGCGCGTCCAAAGCGCTCTCGGTTGCTTGGATGCACGACGGTCAGCGCACCATGCTGGGCACCGCAACTCCTCATGGCCAAGTTGCCATGCTCTACCTTCCGAGGAGCCATCGCATGGACCAATTGGCCTTAATGGACGGAGAACGCGTCGTTGCCGAGGCACAGCTCGCCTACTAGTCTAATCACCGAACTTATGAAACGCTGGGTTTGTGCATTGGCGGCGTGCGCGGCAGTGTCCGCGCCGGCGGAGGCGCAACGGCCCAACTCGCCCAGCTCGCCCACCCCGCCGGCGTTCACGAGCGCGATGGCCGCGTGGATCGATCGGCTGGGCAAGTTTGAAATCCAGTCCCAACGCACGCCCGGCCTCGCGATCGGCGTTGCCGAGGAAGGGCGCATCGTCTACGCGCGCGGCTTCGGCTCGGCAAACGTTTCCGCCAACGTTCCCTTCGGTCCGGACACGGAATCGTACGTCGGCGGCGTTTCGATGCAGTTCGTCGCGGCCGCTTTGTTGATGCTCGAACAAGACGGCAAACTCAAACTCGGCGACAAGATCGTCAAATACTTGCCCGATTTCACGGTTGCCGGCGATGCCACCATCGCTCAGCTGCTCGCGCAGACGTCCGGTCTTCCGGACTACACGCGAGCGCGCGGCATCAATCTCGACCCGACGCACGAGACGAAAATCTCCGATCTGCTGGCTGCGGTCAACAAACTCAGTCCTTCGGCCGCGCCGGGATCGGCGTATGCGCCGAACGACCTCAACTACATCGTCGCCGCGACGATCGTCGAACGCGTCAGCGGCGTTCCGATCTCGGATTTCTTGCAGCAGCGAATTTTCTTGCCGCTCGTGATGAACCATACGTTCTTGGCGGGAGATAGCGGGATCGCCGACTCTCACGCCGCCGGTTACACGTACTCGCCCGACGGCAAGTTCGTTCCCGTGCGTTCGTGGGATCGCACTTGGCTATACGGCGGCCGCAGCGTCGTCTCGACGATCTACGACTTGGCGAAGTGGGATATCGAGATGCCGATTCTGCTGCGCGTCGACGCCGTGCGCGCGATGTTTAGCCCAGGCAACGTTCCCGGACAGACGCAGTACGGCATGGGCTGGGTAATCGACCGCCGCGGCGGTAAGCTTTTTACGTGGTACGACGGCGAGATCGCCGGCTATCGGTCGATGAACGCGCTGCTGCCCGACGATCACATCGCCGTTATCGTCCTGACCAACGCCGATTCGTTCAAAGGCGGCCACATCGCCGACCCGCGTGCGATCGCGGCGCGCATTCTCGACCAAATCGATCCGCCGACGCGCGCGCAGCTCGATAACGCCGTCGTCTCGCGGGCAAGGGAATGGCTGGCGCGTTTAGCCCAAAGGCAAATCGATCGCACGCAGCTCACGGCGGATTTCAGCGCCTACCTGACCGACTCGCTGATAGCGCGCGAAAATTTCGCCGCGCTCGGAAGGCTGCAATCGATCGTGCCGATCGCGAGCTCGACCGATTCCACCGGCGACACGACGTACGAGTTTCTCGTCCGATACCCGCACGACGTGCAATATCATTACAAGTTCGGGATTACCAAAGACAACAAAATCGACCTCATAGAGCTCGCGGCCTAACAATAGGAAAGATGAGCTGCTTCTAAGCAACCGGCGACTCGGATCGATTTTTTATCTAGGTTGGTTTAGTCGTCGCCTTCGGCGATTCGGCGGCCAGTAGCTTCGACGACTTTTCCTAGCATCGTTACGGATTCCGCACGCGTCGCGTTGCTGAACATGTAACGTAGACGCTCGTCCGCGTCCTCTACGATCAACACCGCTCTACGCCCCGAGCGAATAGACGTTATCAGCGAGTTTAAATACGCTTCGTCTTCTGGGGCGAGCATCGAGTCTGCGCCGTCACGAGGCGGATCCAGCAACCGCTTAAGGACGGCGTCGATGTCGCGAGGTATTTCCACGACTTCCTCCAAGACCGATTCCCCGCGCCTGTAGGTACTACAGACCGGTGGTAACCCGTAAACTACATATCGACCGAAGCCCCTCGCGATTTCACCTGATTGCTTTCCGTCCACGCAAGGGCTAGAACGGTCTTCATATCGGCGATTTCCCCTTGGGCAACCAAGCGCCAAGCCGCATCCCGCGTGAACGTCGCAACCTCGATACGCTCGTCGTCATCGAGCATCTGTTCGCCCGCCGCCAGCTCGTGCGCAACGAAGAAATGCATAATTTCGGTGCAGAAGCCGGGCGTCGCGTAGAGCGACCCGAGCGGGCGCATGCGCCCGGCCCGGTAGCCGGTCTCCTCCGCGAGCTCGCGAGCCGCCCCGGCCGCCGGCTCCTCGCCGAGCTCGGCCGTGCCGGCCGGCAGCTCCCACAGGGCCTTCGAGACGGCGTGACGGTACTGGCGCACCAGGACCACTTCGTCTGGGCTGGGCATCGCGAGCACCGTAAACGAGCCGGGATGTTCGACGACGTCGATTCGGTGCTCGGCGCCGTCGGGATAGCGAATTCTGTCGATGCGGACGTTAAAAACGCGCCCTTCGAAAACGCGCTCGCTGCGCAGCACTTCGGGTCTCTCGTCCATCGGCGCAGTGTTGGCGGGAGCGCTGCGTCTCGCCTCGTACTTCGATGACGATGCGGCAACAGCGCTCGTCGGTATTGGTGGAGATCGGATGGCTCGCGTATTTCTTCGCGATTTTCGTCGCGTTGGTGTACGCGGCGGTCCTCTTCGTGGTGCCGCATCACTTCAACGACAAGGTCGCGATTACGCTAGCCGGCTTGATCGCCGGCGTCGTCATGATTGCGACCCGCGCGTGGGTAACCGCGCGCAAGACGCGGTAATTCGTGCCCGTACGGCTAGGCGTTCACGCCGATCGCTTGACTGCGGTACGCGCGCTGCTCGCCGCCAAACGACGCCGCCAGAGCGGGCGGTTTACGTTCGAGGGCTCGACCCTGCTGCGCGAAGCGCACGCCAACGGCTTTCCCATCGAAGCGATCTACGCTACGCAGGAAGCTTACGACTCCGAGCCGCTCGTGGCGCAACTCGAAGCCGCGGGAACCGCGACGTTCGTCGTCGAGCCGCGCAGCGCGCAGAAGATTTCCGATCTCGAAACGCCGCCGGGAATCGTCGCGGTGAGCCCGATGAAATTTGCAACGCTCGACGAGATCTTCGGTGACGACGGCGTCGTGCTGATCTTGGCCGATCTCAACGATCCCGGCAACACCGGAACGCTGCTGCGCACGGCCGACGCGTTCGCCTGCCGCGGAGCGGTCGCCGGGACGAGCGGCACCGACCCGTACCATCCGAAGGTCGTGCGCGCGGCCATGGGGGCGATCTTCCGCCTGCGGGTCGCCGTGGCAGAACCCGCCGACGTCGCCCGTGCGGCCAAAGCGGGGCGGTACGAGTTAGCCGGCCTCGCGGCCCAGGGCGAGCCCTTCGGCGCCTCGGCGCTCCCCGCGCGCCTGGCGCTGGGGGTCGGCAACGAACGCCACGGTCTGGGCCGCTGGGAGGCAATCCTGGACCGCCGCCTGGCCATTCCGATACGAAGTGAAGCCGAGAGCCTCAACGCTGCCGTAGCCGGGTCAATCGGCCTGTATGAAGCGGTTAAGCTACGCGGGGGTCCCCTTGCTCGTTGAGGCCTTCAATTGGGGCTGTCAAGACAGTGTCCAGAGGCCAAAAAGTCAAGACTACCGGCGCTAAAAGTCGCATGTTATACTCGCAGCATTCCGCGATAGGGTCCACCCCTGTAAGGAGACCGAGCGCACATGACCTCCAACCTCTTCTGGAAGCTTTTCGCCCAGACGGGCTCAATCGACGCCTACCTCGCCTACAGACATCTACACCCAGCGCCAAGCCCGACCTGAGCACGCGGAGAAAATCTAAACTCGTTTAGGAGACGCCCGGTAGAGTAGAGAATACCGGGCGTCTTCAATTCCATATTCATAGATGAGCGAATTAACAGAAAAACTCGACGATCTTCATCGCCGCTTCGAAGTCGCTTTGACCGCAGCTTCGGACGAGCGCGCTTTGGAGGATGCCCGCATCGAGTTTCTCGGCCGCAGCGGCCACGTGACGCTCCTGCGGCGTGCCATCGGATCGCTGCCGGCGGCGGAGCGCCCCGGCGCCGGAAAGACGATCAACGACGCGGTCGCGACTATGGAGGCCGCGCTCGCAAAGGCGCAGATGCGTCTGCAGGATCGCGCCTTCGAAGCCGAACTCGCCGCCAACATCGACGTGACGTTTCCCTCGATCCTTCCGGCTGCGGGCGCCATTCATCCGATCCGCCGGATCACCGAAGACGTGTGCGCGTATTTTGCGCGTCACGGTTTTGCGATCGTGCTCGGTCCGGAGGTCGAACCCGACTACTATAACTTCGACGCGCTCAACATTCCGGCCGATCATCCGGCGCGCGAGGGCTTCGATTCGTTCTGGCTCAGCAACGCGCTGCTGTTACGCCCGCACACGTCGCCGATGCAAATTCGAACGATGCAGCAGCATAAACCGCCGGTCGCGATCTTGGCACCGGGCAAGTGTTACCGCCGCGACGCAGTCGACGCGCGCCACTCGTTCCAGTTCCATCAAATCGAAGGGCTGCTCGTCGCCGAGGACGTCCACTTCGGCCATCTCAAAGGGATGCTCACCGGCATGTGCCGCGCGCTCTTCGGACCCGAACAAAGCGTGCGTTTCCGCCCGTCGTTCTTTCCGTTTACCGAGCCGAGCGCCGAAGTCGACACGACTTGTCCTCGCTGCAAAGGCATGGCCGCGCAATGCGGCATGTGCGGCGGATCGGGTTGGATCGAGCTGGGCGGCTCCGGCATGGTTCATCCGAACGTGCTGCGCGAGGTCGGATACGATCCCGACCGCTATTCCGGCTGGGCGTTTGGTTTCGGCGTGGAGCGCTTGGGCTTGACGCGTTACGAGGTCGACGACATCCGCCGCTTCGTCAACAGCGACCCCGATTTCTTACGGCAGCTGCAGTAATATGCGCGTTCCGATTTCTTGGCTTCGAGAGTACGTCGATCTGCCGCGCGACACCGATGAGATCGCGCATCGTTTGGCCATGCTCGGCTTTCCCGTCGAGGACGTCGTCAGGCGCCCGAAGATTACCGGCGTGGTCGTCGGAAAAATCGTGCGGCTCGAAAAGCATCCCAACGCCGACCGCCTCCAAGTCGGAACCATCGACGTCGGCAACGAGAAGCCGCTGACGATCGCCACCGCGGCGACCAACGTCGCGGCCGGACAAGTGATTCCGGTGGCGACGATCGGCGCACGGCTGCCGCAGCTGACTATCGAGCCGCGCAAGATGCGCGGCATCGCGTCGGAAGGCATGATGGTCTCGGCCGACGAGCTCGCGCTGCCGTCCGAATGGTTCGAAGACGGCATCATGCAGCTCGAGCCGAACGCAAAAATCGGCGGTCACGTCGTGGCCGCCTACGGACTCGACGACGACGTTCTCGAGGTCGAGGTCACGAGCAATCGGGTCGACGCCATGAGCGTCATCGGCCTCGCGCGCGAGCTCGCCGCTTCGTACGGCGTCGAGCTGCGCTTACCGCCGGCGCCCAATCCCGGTACGCGCGACGAACCCGCAGGTCACGCGGTCGACGTCGCGATCGAATCGCCGGACTGCCGCCGTTTCGTCGCACAGCGCTTCGACGGCATTACTGCGGGACCGGCGCCGGCGTGGATGCGCATTAAGCTGGCGCTTGCGGGGCAGCGACCGATCGGCAAACTCGTCGACGTTTCGAACTACGTCATGCTCGAAACCGGCCAGCCGCTGCACTTTTACGATGCGAAGAAGATCTCGGGGGACCGGCTGATCGTTCGCGACGGACGCGAAGGCGAAAAGACCGTGACGCTCGACGACGTCGAGCGCACGTTGTCGGCGCAGTCGCTGGTGATCGCCGACGACCGGCAAACGCTCTGCTTGGCGGGCTTGATGGGCGCCGCAGCCGGTGAAGTCGACGATTCGACGACCGGCATCGTCCTCGAAGCTGCGAATTTCAACGGCGCGCGCGTTCGGCGCATGAGCAAAGCACTCGGCCTTCGCAGCGAAGCGTCCTCGCGACACGAAAAGTCGCTACCGCTCGCACTGACCGATGCCGGCGCGGCGCGCGCCGCGCAGTTGCTCGTCGAGCTCGGTGCGACGGCGTATCGTCCGCACGCTTTCGGCGACGCGATCGAGCCTCAGCCTCGGATCGAGCTGAAACTGTCCGACGTCAAGCGTCTGCTCGGCATCGACATCCCGGGCGACCGCGTCGCGGCGCATTTGCGTTCGCTGGGCTGCAGTGTCGAACGGCGCGACGGCATGGTCGACGTGACGCCGCCGCCGTGGCGAAACGACCTGACCATTCCAGCCGACGCCATCGAAGAGATCGCGCGAGTCGAAGGCTATGAGAACATTCCCGCGGTCGAGCCGTCCGTGCCCGCGCACGACATCTCGAGCGCGCAGTACGCGCTCGAGAATCGCGTCGCCGCGGAGCTCGATGCGTTGGGATACTACGAGATCGTCACGTACTCGCTGGTCGGGCGCCGCTGGGCGGACTCGGTGGAAGTGCTCGATCCGCTCTCCGAAGATCAGCGCTATCTGCGCACGTCGATACTGCCGGCGATGCTCGAGTACTTCGCAAAATACGACGCACCGGTGCGCGTTTTTGAAGCCGGCCATACTTTTCGAAGCGAGAACGGCCACATCGTCGAGTCGGCGGTCGTAACGTTCGGATTCACGTCCGAGCCTGCCGGCGATCCGGAGTGGTACGACTCGGCGTTTCTCCGGCTCAAAGGCGATGCGGAAGCGCTGCTGCGCCGGGTCACCGGCCGCGATGCCGAGGTGTCGCGCGACGTACGCGAGGGATTCCATCTTGGTAAAACGGGCGTGCTGATCGTCGACGGTCACGAAGTCGCTCAGCTTGGGCGGCTGGATCCGCGCAACACCGCGGCGGCCGGCGTGCGTCTGCCGGCGTATGCCTGCACCGTGCTGCTCGACCGGTTGCCGGAGTACCGCATCCCGCAGTACGTCCCGCCGCCGAAGTTCCCGTCGACCTATCGCGACCTCGCGCTGGAAGTCGACCTCGAGTTAACGGCGGCAGACGTCGAGCGCTCGGTTGCCGAAACCCTAGGACAGATGTGTACCGGCGTCCGGGTGTTCGACGAGTATCGCGGTCCGCAAGTACGAACCGGCCAGAAGAGTCTCGCGGTGAGGATCACCTTGCAGCGCTTCGACGGAACGATCACCGACGAGGAAGCCGACTCGGCCATCGAGCGCGTGCTCGTCGCCCTGCGCGAACGCGGAGCCGTCATCCGTCAGTGATCGGCGCCTTTGCGTGGGCCGATATCGTGATCTTCGCCGTGCTCGCGGTCACGACGTACCGCGGTTACGTGCGCGGATTCATTACCGAGCTGGCCGGGATCGTCGCACTCGTCGCCGCACTGGTCGTTCCTTGGTACTACAACGGCATTCTCGACGGGCCGATCCACAGCGTCACCGGCCTTGCCGTTCCGCTCGCACACGTCGCCGGCATGGCCATTTCGGGAATCGCGGCCTACATCGTCGTCCTGATCGTCGCGAGCTTTCTCTCGCGCGTCAAATCGGTGCCGGTACTGGGGTTAGGCAACGCGCTCGGCGGCGCGGCCGTCGGATTCGCCAAAGGCGCAATCTTAGTGTGGCTCGTTCTTTTCGTCGCCCTGTACTTTCCGCTGACGGTGCCGATTCGATCGAGCCTGCATCAGTCGCGCCTCGCGCCGTTCTTCGTCGCGTTCGACGGGAACATCGACCACGCGGTCATGGCCACGATTCCGGCATTTGCCCTACCTCTGGTATTGCCGTTCTTCAAACGTCACCACGTCTAGTGCGCGCGCGCGCAGATCGTTGCGACGCGCACGATCTCGTCGGACGCTCGCGCTTCGAGCTGCGCCGTCGTCGCCTTATGGCTCGGCGAAGCAACCCATCGCGGCGACCCGCCTGGTCCTTCCGAAAGACCGGCGCCCGCAAGGGGCCCGGGCGTCTCCACGGGAGCCGGCTGTGCGTCCGGATCGGGAGCGGTCGATACGGAGCCAAAGCCCTCCATGAATTTCGGAAAATCCCTCATCATCTTGCCTAGCTCGGCAGTGTCCATCATCCCATAGATCGCGTTGAGCTTTTGCTTCTGCGACGTTTCCACGTTTTGCAGAGCCGCTTTGACGTGGTCGGCAGTCCGCTCGTCATCGGTTTGCGGATTCGCCGGAAATTTCTTGGCATCGGCGAGAAGGCCGTCGATGAGGGCCAGGTTGTGAACCAGCGCCAAGCTGGCATTTTCCGTCTGAAGGCGAGCCACTCCATCGGAAGGGTTGTGCATCATCTTCGTGAGAGCTTGCGCTCCATTGGCGATGACCTGATCGTTTCTTATCAAACCGACTAGCACGGGTGCTACCGTTTGCCGCAGCGTCGTGCAGAGCGCACTTTGCGAATGCACCTCGATGATCTGCTTCGGCGGTGCAGACTCCGAGGGCTGGGGAGTGCTCACCGCTATCGCAAGGAGGATGGCTGCAACCATCGAGACACCTCCCGTCGGCTTAATAGAACCGGCGAACCGCTTCGTTCCACCACGGCCAATCGTGACCGAAAACGCCGGGCCAAATCTCGCAGTGATTCGGGACGCCTTTACTCCATAGCAACGTCGAGAAGTCGCGGTTCTGCTGCACGAGGGAGTCGTGCTCGCCCGTCGCGATCGTCCATTGCACTGCGCGCAGGCGATCGATCCATTCGCCGTTCATATTCGGGACGTACGCCGTCGGACAGTTGAAGTAACAGTTATCGTCCCAATAACCGTTGACGAAACGGTGAATGTCGTAGATTCCCGACAAGCAGACCGCCTTGCTGACGAGCCCTGGATAGCGCGCCGCGAAGTTCGCCGCGTGGTACGCGCCGAAACTGCAGCCGAACACGCCCATGTCGCCTCGGTTTGCGACGTTTTGCACGTGCGGTGCGAACTCGTCGCGCAGATACGCATCGTACTGCGTCTGACGAAGCGCCCGGTACGACGGCGGCGCGCCGTCGTTGTACCAACTCTCGGCGTCGACGGAATCGACGCAAAAGAGCTGAACGAACCCGGCGTCGACTTTATCGGTAAGGTAGCCGACCGTATTCTGGTCTTCGTATTGATGGAAGCTGCCCATCGACGTTGGGAAAAAGATCACCGGGAAGCCGCGGTCCCCGAAGCGCAAGAAATCCATCTGGCGCTGTAAGGACTGGCTAAACCAGGACCCCTGTTGGCGGTTCATCGCTGGCCCGTTTCGGGCGCGCGTAGGGGCGCGCCTTCGTGCCTTGAATCTCCCTCTATGGCACACGCACGCTCGAATCGCATCGGCATCCTCTTCGGTATGGAGGACACCTTCCCGTGGGCTTTGATGAACGCGATCACCACCCGGTCGGCGGGCGAATTCGAGGGGTGTCCGGTAGAGCTTTCCTATCTGCACGACAAGCAGAACTTCAACTATGCGGCGATCCTCGACCGTATCAGCCACGACGTCAAGTTCTATCGCGTATATCTAAAATGCGCCGCCGCACGCGGCGTCGTCGTCGTGAACAATCCGTACTGGTGGACCGCCGACGATAAGTTCTTCAACAACCTCGTCGCCGATTCGGTCGGCGTCGCGACGCCAAAAACCGTACTGCTGCCGCCCAAGGAGCATCCGCCCGGAACGCAAGCGACGTCGTTTCGCAACATGCGCTTCATCAACTGGAGCGAAGTCTTCGGTTACTTAGGGTTCCCGATTTTTATGAAGCCGGCGGACGGCGGCGGATGGCGCGACGTACACAAATGCGACACCCCCGAAGAGTTCTTCGCCGCCTACGACAGCTCGCGCGATCTTTGCATGATGGCGCAAGAGGCGATCGACTTTACCGAGTACTTCCGACTTTACGTACTCGGGCGCTCGCGCGTCCACATCATGCGCTACGATCCCGGTGCGCCGATACACGAGCGTTACGTGAAGGACGCTCCGCCGATTCATCTTGAGATGGAGGCGCGGCTGCGCCGCGACGGTATCGCACTGTGCGAAGCGCTGGGCTACGACATGAATACGGTCGAGTTTGCGGTGCGCGACGGCATTCCGTACGCGATCGACTTCATGAATCCGTCGCCCGATGCCGAACGCGCGTCGGTCGGCGAAGAAAACTTTAACTGGGTCGTCGAGAACATGGCCGACGTGTTGATCGATCGCTGCCGGAATCCGCGGCCGTTCGAAACGACTGGCGTGTGGCCCAAGACGCTCGTCGACGGCAGCGGCTCGGCGCCGATCTCGGTGCATTAGGTAGCGCTGTGACGGCAATCGCGGTGCCCACCTTCACGCTGGGTATCGAAGAAGAGTTCCAGGTCATCGATCCGGAGACGCGCGAGCTGCGCTCGCATCTCGCCGAAATGTTCGCGCAAGGCGAGCAAACCATGGGCGAACAGATCAAGCGCGAGATGCATCAGCCGGTGATCGAGGTCGGCACCAACATCTGCGCCGACATGCGCGACGCGCGTCGAGAAGTGACCAAGCTGCGCACGGAAATCGTGCGGCTCGCGCGGCAAAACGGAATGCGCGTCGCGGCGGCGGGAACGCATCCGTTCACGCACTGGTCGAACGTCGAGATCACCGATCACGAACGCTACGCCAAGCTGATCTACGATCTGCAGATGGTCGCGCGCGCAAACTTGATTTTTGGATTGCACGTTCACGTCGCCGTCGAGGATCCCGACACCCGCATCCACATCATGAACGCCGTGCGGTACTTCTTGCCGCATATTTTTGCGCTCTCGGTGAACTCGCCGTTCTGGTGCGGCACCAACACGGGTTGGAAGAGCTACCGCGCGAAAGTCTTCGAGCGCTTCCCGCGCACCGGCATTCCGGATTACTTCGGCTCGGCGGCGGAGTACGAAGACTTCGTCAAGACGCTGGTCGTGACCGGCTGCATCGACAACGCGAAGAAGATCTGGTGGGACGTGCGTCCTCATCCATTCTTTCCGACGCTCGAATACCGCATCTGCGACGTTCCGATGCGCATCGACGAGACGCTGTGTTTTGCGGCGCTCTTCCAGGCGTTGACGTACAAACTTTACCGTCTGTTCAGCCGCAATCAAGGTTGGCGCCTCTACCGCCGCTCGCTCATTGCCGAGAACAAGCAGCGGGCCGCGCGGTGGGGAATCGACGGAAAGCTCGTCGATTTGGGTAAACGCGTCGAGATTCCCACGGAGTCGCTAATGCAGGAGCTGCTGGCGTTCATCGACGACGTCGTCGACGATCTGGGTTCCCGTGAAGAAGTGAACTACGTCTACGAGATCATCCAGCGGCGAACCGGCGCGGACCGGCAGCTGGCCGTCTACGAACAGACCGGCAGCTTGCAAGCAGTGGTAGACTATATCGTCAGTGAAACGGAACAAGGATTAACGGTTTGAGCGCAACGTTCGCATATCTACGGCCGCAAACGGCGGAGGAAATTCCCACTCCCGGTCCCGAGTTCGTCGACGTCGCCGTGCTCGACATGAATCACGCCCACCACAACGCCGGGCACGATTCGATCGTCGGCCTGGTACGGCGTCTGTCCGCGGATATGGCTTCGAGCCTGGAGTCGGAGCGCCTGACCGTGCGTCTCACGTCGTACGACGTTCGCCGGCTCTCGCTGCTTCCGCGACTGCACGACGGTCCGTCGCTGATTTTGGGAACCGGCGGTCCCGGGCATCTGGATCCGCGACTCAACCGCCGTGACGCCGTCGACGAAGGCGAGATTCTGGAGTCGGCGGAGTGGGAAGAACCGCTCTTCGATTTCTTCGACGCCGTCGACCGGCACGATACCGCGATGTTCTACGCCGTCTGCCATTCGTTCGGTCTGCTCTGCCGGTGGTCCGGAATCGCCGAGCCCACCCTACGCGGCGAGCGAAAGGGCGGGCCCAGCATAGGGATCGTCGATAACGTGCTGACGCCGCAAGCGCTCGAGCATCCTTGGTTCGCGCGCCTCGCGTCACACCTGCCCGACGGCAAACATCTTCCCGTCGTCGACTCGCGCCATTACGACTTAATCCCCACGCGTAAGCGTTTTCCGCGCGGCGTCGTGCCGGTCGCTTTCGAAACGCAAGCCGGCGGCGAGCCGGGCGATGCGCTGACGATGGTCGAGTTCGCGCGCAAGCGCAACGGCACGCCGCGCGTCTTCGCGGTGAACCATCATCCGGAGATTCCCGACGCCGCCGAGCTCTCCGAACTGCTCGAACGCAAGCTGCGCGAAGGCGAAGTCTCGCAAGACTGGTATGCGAGCCGAGCCGCGCTGGTCGAACGGCTGCAGCGCAACGATCACAGCGAGCCGGCGCGGCTGCTCGCCGCGGGTTATTCGTTCGCGTTTTTGGTGCGTGACGGTCTGAAGGATCTCATCGAAGATCGCAGGCAGCGGCGTGGACGCACGGTATCGAGCGCTCTTTAACGCCGGCTACACGGACGATCTCTATCGGCGGTATATCGCCGATTTTTTCCGGCGCTGCGACTGTCCGACCGACATGCAGATCGCCGAGACGCCGGTTTTTCTCCCCGCGAAGCTGCGCGAACGCTGCGAGCGCGCCGGCGCCGAAATCCTCGCGCAACTCTGCGACCCTGCGCGCATCTCCAAAATGCGCGCCGCTATTGCGCCGCGGTGGGACACGCCGGGCGAAACTTCGCTGCCCACGTTTTGCATCATCGACTTCGCACTCACCGAGGACACCAACGGCGAACTGGCGCCGAAGCTCATCGAACTGCAAGGTTTTCCGACGCTCATCGGTTACGAAACGATGCAGCGCGACGCCTGGAACGAAGCTCTGCAATCGATCGGCGGGTTGGAGCTGGATTGGACGTGCTGGTTTTCGGGACTAAGCCGCGACGCGTTTATCGCTTTAGCTAAACGCGTCATTCTCGGCGACAAGGATCCGGAAAACGTCGTCCTCATGGATTTCGATCCGCCGGCGCAAAAGACGTATCCCGACTTCATCGCGAGCAAGGTGCTGTTCGGAATCGACTCGGTCTGCCCGACCTCGTTGACCAAGCGCGGCCGGCGTCTGTTTCGAAAGACTGACAACGGTAAAGACGTTCCCGTCGAGCGCATCTACAACCGCGTGATCTTCGATGAGCTCGAACGCAAGAACGTGACCTTGGCTTGGGATTTTCGCGACGACCTCGACGTAGAATGGACGCCCCATCCGAACTGGTTCTGGACCTGGTCGAAGTTCTCGCTGCCCTTTCTCGACCACCCGGCGGCCCCGCGCGCTACGCTCGTTTCGCACCTCGACGATTTACCGGCGCACGTCACCGAGGGCTTCGTGACCGAAAACTACGTGCTCAAACCGTTGTTCTCGTTCGCGGGTGCCGGCGTCAACGTTTCGCCGACCGCGGCGGACGTCGCGGCGATTCCCGCGGATCAACGCGATGGCTGGTGCCTGCAAGAGAAGATCGCGTATGCGCCCGCGCTGCGGGCAGCCGATGGCGGAAGCGGCGTGAAGGTTGAGCTGAGGATGATTTACTTGCGGCCCGACGACGCGCCGGAGTTTACGCTCGCGCAGAACCTATGCCGCCTGTCGCGCGGCGCAATGATGGGTGTCGACCACAACAAGAAGCATCGTTGGGTGGGTTCGTCGATCGCCCTCTGGCCGGCGAGCGAGAGCGGATGAGCGTCGACTGGGGCGTCGTCTTTGGCTTGACGGGTCTCGCCGTCGGCAGCCTCTCGCTGGTCTACGCCCGCACTCAGGCGATTCACGCTCGGCGTCAAGCCGATGCCGCACATTTATCTACTACGCTTCAGTTACAGCGCGAAATGAGCGATCGAATTTTCCAACACCGTGCGGCGCTGATACGCGATCCGTCGGTCGCCAAAGCCTACTACGAGGCCATCCCCCATTTCGCGAAGCTTCTGGACGAAGGCGCCGTGGGGATCGAGGGTATCACCACGATTCGCAACGCGATCGACGGTTTCCAAGACGTTTACTTCCTCCGCAAACGCGGGATCATCGAGGAGTACCACTGGCGTGCCTGGTATTCGGCATTCGCGGTACTCGCGCGTTCGCCGGTGATGCGCATCGTTTACGACGCCGCCATCGCGCGCAGCGCACTCGATCCCGAATTCGCGGCGTACTTCGCGCCGTTGCTCGACCTTCAACCGCTCGCCGATCCAAAAGGAAAATAAAGCATGTGGAAGCGGAGCCGTACGATATGCACCCTCGCTCTCGCGCTGGGAGTCGTGCCGATCGCATGCGCGGCTTCTTCGGGCCCCGATCTTTCGCAAGCCTACAACGGCTTCGGATTCGCGCTCTTCGCGAACCTGGCCAAGGAAAACGCCGGCAAAAATACCTTCATTTCGCCGACGAGCATCGCGCTCGCGCTCGCGATCGCGTCCAACGGGGCGGCCGGAAACACCCGCGCGTCGATGCTGAAAACGCTCGGCGCGCCAGGCGCGTCGATCGAAGAATTCGATGCTTCCAATAAAGCGCTGATGGCGGAGCTGACGAATCCGGGCAGCGATCTTCAGTTCACGATCGCTAACGCATTGTGGGTCAACAAGCAGTTTTCGATCGTGCCGGCGTTCGTCACGACGAGCCGCGACGTCTTCTCGGCAACCGCGCAAGACTTGCCGTTCGGTGAGTCGAGTGCGGCACAAACGATCAACGATTGGGTCAATAAGAACACGAACGGGCGGATTCCCGAGATCGTCGATTCCACCGATCCTAACGACGTGCTCGTGATCACCAACGCGATCGCCATGAAAGCCAAATGGCTCGCACCGTTTCAAAAAGACGATACGCACGACGCGCCGTTCGAGACGGGGTCCGGCGGTCACGTGACCGTCTCCATGATGTCGAGCAACGGCGGTTTCGAGTATGCCGATCGCGACGGCTGGCAGGTGGCACGGCTCCCGTATCGCGGCAACCGCTTCGCGATGTACGTTTTGCTTCCGCACGAGGGAACGGCGCTGGGGGGCGTGCTGAACGCCTTCGACCGGGCCACCTTCGACCGCCTGACGTCCGGCCTGCCGGACCAGCGCATCGCCTTCGCGATGCCGCGTTACACCGCGACCTTCAAGGCCGAGCTCAACGCGCCGCTCTCGCGGCTGGGCATGGCTGGGGCCTTTGAACCGGGCGCCGCCGACTTCAGCCGTCTCGTAGCCCCGCCCCAGCGGGCCTTCATCAGCCTGGTGGTCCACCGCGCCTTCGTCCGCGTCGACGAGGAAGGCACCGAGGCGGCAGCCGCCACCGCGGTCACGATGCGGGCAACGGCCATCATGATGCCGCCCGAAAAGCGGATGATCGTCGACCGCCCCTTCCTGATGGCCATCCGGGACGACCGCACGAAGCAGATCCTCTTCCTGGGAGCGATCTACGACCCGGGGAAACCTGAGTAACCAGAGGCTAAACTAGGCCCTTGGACCCGCCGATGGTCGTATTAGGGCAGAAGGATCTGCCCAGTTAACGGTATTCCCTTTGGGGTCGCGATCAAGGAGGAAACGAGCGCGATGTCTGACGGTTTGAGCATTGCCAACAATCTGCTCGCCAATAGCGTCCAGTTAAATCTGGACAGCAATCAGAAGCAGTTACAAAACACCGTTACGCAGCTCTCGTCGGGCTTGCGGATCAATTCCGCCGCGGACGACCCGTCGGGCCTCGCGATCGCGACCAATCTGCAGACCAAAGCCGACGGTTTCAATCAAGCCGCGCAAAACGTGCAGAACGCGAACAACGCCACTCAAGTCGCGCTCGGTGCCCTCACGTCGACGACCAACATCTTGCAGCGCATCCGCAGTCTCGCCGTCGAAGCCGCGTCGGACATCAACAGCAACAACGACCGGCTCAACCTGCAGACCGAGGTCACGCAGTTGCTGCTGGAAGTCAACCGCATCTCGCAAAACACGAACTTCAACGGGCAGCCGCTGCTCGACGGCTCGCACGCCGGATTCCAATCCGAACAGGACGCGTTTCTTACGGTTACGGCCAACACCGCGCTCGCGACGAACGGCGCAAAGGCTAGCGTCAACGGCGTGAACTACGGCTTCTTGGTCGCTTCCGCGACGCCGTTTGCGGTCGGCGGTACCAACTACTTCAACACCACTCCGGGCGGCACGTATACGGGCGTTTTCGGTCTCGGGAACGGCGGCGGCGATCAGGCAACGGTCGACGGCACGCTCGAACTGCAAGTCGTGAATACCGGCATCTCAATCGCCGTCCAAGAGACGTTCATCGAGAGCGCTACGGGCCTCATATGCGTATCGAGCACCCTGTTCGGCCCCAGCGCAGCGACGGCGACCAAGCGAAACATCCTGAACAACGTCGTCGGCGCGCAGGGAGTGAGCGGGTTCGATAACGTCGTCATCACGCTGGGCGCGATAACCACCGCCGACGTTGGTACCACCGCGTACATCAAGATCAGTCAAAACGTCGCGGCCCTGACCAACCCGAACAATCCCGCCTTTAACTTCCAGTCGGGTTCCGACGAAGGCGACGTGATTCAGGTGGGCATCGAAGCGACCAACACGTCGACCTTGCGCATCTCGAACGTCAATCTCGCGATCTCGTCGGCCAACAATCCGTCGCTCGGTGCCGAAGACACCATCGGGCAGATCGATAACGCTCTACAGCGCTTGTTGAACCAGCAGGCGCAGCTCGGCGCGGTCGTCGTCCGCTTGAATATCGACGAAGACTCCGACAACGTCGCCGCAACGAATCTGCAGGCGGCCGAGTCGAACATTCGCGACCTTAACGTCGGCCAGGCGACCACCCAGTTTACCAAGCTGCAGATCCTCGTTCAGGTCGGCACGTCGGTGCTGGCGCAGAGCAACGCCAACGCGCAATCGGTACTGACGCTCTTCCGTTAAGCCGAAACTAAGCCGAAACCGGCTTGCGCGCGGCTAACTCCTCGATCGCCGCGCGCGTGCCGGCGCCCGGCGTCGCGCTCGCCTCGAGATCCGCGAGCGTCAACTCGATCGCGCCGATTGCGCCGATGACGTCGCCTTCGCTCACGTCGCCCATCGTACCGAAGCGGACGATCTTGCCAGCAAACTCGCCTTGACCGCCCGAAAGCACGACGCCGTAGCGCTCCCGTAAGCGCTTGAGGAACGCCGTCGCATCGACACCGTCGGGGGGATAGGCGGCGATCACCGTCACCGAATGCGCGCCGGGACGGGAGAAGATCGTAAAGCCGAGAGCTTCGAGCGCCGCACGTACCGCGCTCGCATAGCGCGCGTGACGCTTACACACCGCCTCTTGTCCCTCGGCGTGATAGCGATCGAGCGCCACTTCGAGCGCATAAATAATCGATATCGGCGGCGTCCACGGCGTCTGACCGGACTTGGCAAACTCGCGTGCTTTCCGCGCGTCGAAGTAAAAGCGCGGAACCGCGCTGCGCTCCATGCGCTCCCACGCGCGCTGGCTCGCGGCGAACATCGCGATGCCCGGCGGAGCGGCAAACGCTTTCTGCGAGGCGGTAACGACCACGTCGTAACCCCAATCGTCCATCCGAAAATCCGACGCGCCGAGACCGCTGATCGAATCGACCAGCGTGATCGCGCCGTGCGCGCGAAGAATCGGCGCGAGTGCGGCCATGTCGTTCTGCACGCCGGTGGACGTCTCGTTATGCGTCAACAGCACGCCCGCGATACGCTTACCGCCGTCGGCTTCGAGTCGCGCCGCAAGCGCCTGCGGATCGAGTGCCGCTCCGGCCGGCGTGTCGAGCGTTTCCACGACGCAGCCGTACGTTTGCGCGATCGACGCAAAGCGTTTACCAAAAACGCCGATCGGACACGACAGCACGACGTCGCCGGGTGAAAAGAGATTGACGAACGCCGCCTCCATCGCGCCGGTTCCCGACGATCCCAGCAACACGACGTCGCCGTTGGTCCCGAAGACGGGACCTAGTCCGCGCTCGATACGCGCGAGCATCTCCGCAAACTCCGGACCGCGATGGTTGATCATCGGCCGCGCCATCGCTTCCAGCACGGGCTGGGCGACCGGGACGGGGCCGGGGAGCAGCAGCAGCGACTTTTTCATGGCTAGCGTTTACGCGCTAGCGACCGCCTTTTCCGCTCCCCGGAGCGAACGCGTTTGAGCACGCCGTTGCGCCGAATGGGAACGACGTTGCTTGCCCGGCCGGTGTCGTTTCCAAGTGGAACCGGCGTGATCAGCCGCTTACCGAGCGCGTGGTGCAAGACTTCCGAGAGCTCCTCAACCGTGACGAACGTCATGGAGTCGCGGACTTCTTTCGGAATGTCCTCGAGATCGGCCTCGTTACGCTTGGGCAGCAGAATCTTCGCGATTCCGGCACGCTTTGCGCCGAGCACTTTCTCTTTGAGGCCGCCGATCGGCAGCACTTGCCCCGTTAGCGTGATCTCGCCGGTCATCGCGAGACTGGGATCGACTTTGAGCCCCGTCAACGTCGAAGCGATCGCCGTCGCGAGCGCGATGCCGGCCGACGGACCGTCCTTGGGCGTCGCACCGGCGGGAACGTGCACGTGGATATCGTGCTTGGCGAAGTAATCTTCCGCCAAGCCCAGTTCGCTCGAGCGCGAACGCAGGAACGAGACGGCAGCTTGGGCGCTTTCTTTCATCACGTCGCCCAGCTGGCCGGTAAGCACGAGCTTGCCCGAGCCCGGCATCGCCTGGGTCTCGATGAAGAGAATGTCGCCGCCCACCGGCGTCCAGAACATGCCCGTCGACACGCCGATCGACGCCGTGCGCTTGCGCACTTCGTTGAAAAAGCGCTGCCGGCTGAGATACTCCACCAAGTTCTCAGGCTTGACGCGCGCCTTGTAGCGTGGATGCTCGGCGATCTTGCGCGCGATCTTCCGGAAGACCGTGCCGATCTCGCGCTCGAGATTGCGAACGCCCGCCTCGCGCGTGTAATCGGTGATGATCGTGCGCAGCGCGGTGTCGCCGATCTGCGCCTGCGTCTCCTTGAGACCGTTGGCCTTGCGCTGCTTCTTGATCAAATAGCGCTTGGCAATTTGGAGCTTTTCGAGCTCGGTGTAGCCCGAGAGCTGGATGATCTCCATGCGATCGCGCAGCGGCGGCGAGATCGTATCGAGGTTATTGGCGGTGCAGATAAAGAGCACCGACGAAAGATCGAACGGCAAATCGAGGTAGTGATCGCGGAAGTTGTTGTTTTGTTCGGGATCGAGCACCTCGAGGAGCGCGGACTGCGGATCGCCGCGGAAATCGGCGCCCACTTTGTCGATCTCGTCGATCATCATTACCGGATTGCGCGTGCCGGCATCGCGGATCGCGCGAACGATCGTGCCCGGCATCGCGCCGATGTAGGTGCGGCGATGGCCGCGAATCTCGGCCTCGTCGCGCACGCCGCCGACGGACAGGCGCACGAACTTACGTCCCATCGCTCGCGCGATCGACTGACCGAGCGACGTCTTACCGACGCCCGGCGGTCCGACGAAGCACAGAATCGGCCCGGTCAGCTTCTTCTTGAGCTTGCCGACGGCCAAGTACTCGATGATGCGATCTTTGATTTTCTCGAGATCGTAGTGATCTTCGTCGAGGATGCGCCGCGCCGCGGTAATATCCATATGGTCGGTCGTTTCGTTCTTCCACGGCAACGTCACGAGCCAATCGAGGTACGTGCGGATCACGCTGAACTCAGGACTCGCCTGCGGCACTTTGGAAAGACGGTCGAGCTCGCGATCCGCCGATTTCTTGACTTCCTCGGGCATCTGCGCGGCATCGATCTTTTCGCGCAGCTCGTTGGTTTCGGCTTGCTGCGGATCGACTTCGCCGAGCTCTTCCTGAATCGCGCGCAGCTGTTGGCGCAGGTAGAACTCGCGCTGGTTCTTTTCCATCTCGCGCTGGATGTCGCTCTGAATCTTGTGACCCAGCTCGACGACCTCGAGCTCTTTGGTGAGCAAGAGGGTCAGCTTGCGCATGCGCTTGGCGGTGTCGCGCTCTTCGAGCAGCGCTTGCCGATCGGACGTCTCGAGCCGCATCGTCGACGCGACGAAGTAGGTCAGCACCGCGGGATCGGTGATGTTCTGAACGTCCATCTCCATCTCGCGCGGAGCTTGCGGCAGGTACGAGAGCAATTTCGAGAATAGGCCTGCCAGATTGCGCTGCATCGCGACGAGCTGCTCGTTCTCGACGGTCACGTCGGGCAGCTCCGCGTAGGCCGCAACCATATAGGGCGATACTTGCGTGAACTGCTCGATCTTGAAGACGCTCTGTCCGGCCACGATGCATCGCAGCGTGCCGTCGGGAACCTTCAACATCTTCTGAATGATGCCGATCGTGCCGACGCGTTGAACGTCGTCGGGGCCGGGATTGTCGACGTCGCGATCCTTGAGCACGGTCAGGCCGATCGGCTTGCCCTCGCGAAGCGCTTCCTCGACGAGTTGAATGCCCGGCTTCTTGACGACGGCCAGCGGAATGACGGTGTGCGGAAACAGCACCGCTTCCTGCAGCGGCAGAATGCCGATCAAGTTGGCGGGAACGATTTTCGATTCTGATTTGCTGGGCATGCGATTAGGAATGTGTCCTCTTTACCAGGATATGGAGCTCCGTCCGCATCGTGGGGCGGTAAGCGGTCGCTGAGATCGGCAATGCGACGACGAGAAAACCGCCGTCGTAGCTTGCCGCAACGCCTTCGTATTCCACTGCCACCGGGAGCGCGATGCGCTTGACGAAATCGCCGTAGACGATCTCTTTTTGCGCGAACGAGCCGCGCCGCAAACGAATCGCTTCGAGCCTGCGCCCGGCGATGAACAGACGCTGGTCTTCCACGCCGATTCGCAGCGAATCGGCGTCGGCGCCGGCGATCTCGACGACCGCCACGACGCGGCCGCCGTCTTCGTCGACGAACACGTCGGCGTTGGGTTCGAAAGTGCCCGCACGGGCCCGCAATACGAAATCCATGATGTGTCTTGAGCCTTAGACCCCTTATCTTAGCACTCGGATGCGCCGGGTGCTAATGCGGGCTGTCCTTTCCCTATATCTGGGGGTCGGGGAGCGCCCGCCCGGCCGGCCAGACCACGCATGGCTCCAGCTCGATCCGCAGCGTCTCGAGCGCCGTCGCGACGATCTGGACCTTGAAGAACTGGTTGTACTTGGTCGCGACGCCATGGATCATCTGCGGCGGGAACTGGCTGACGTTGGCCCCCGGCACGTGCGTGGAGGAGAGGACCTGATTCATCTGACCGGCGGCCGCGCCGGACATGTAGGCCTGGGTCCGCTGCCCGAGCCACGTCGACCCGTCCTGGAGCGTGTAGAGAAACCCAATGGTCTCACCGGGCATCATCGAGGCCGTGGACACGACCTTGTCGATTCGGACGATCTGGTTGGCGCGCGTTACGGGCTGCTGGAGCACGCGGGGTACCGGCCGCGATGAGTCCAGGCACGGCCCGGTTCCGAGGGGCTCGAGTGCCGAGCCAGGGGCGGGTTGTGCCGCCGGCGCCTGCGCGAGCGTAATGGCCGCAAGAAGAATCGCTGCAAACATGGCTGACCTCATTCGCAGCCGAAACGCAAACTCCGGTGGACGTCCGCGGCTCGACGTCGGAGTTCGGCGATCGATCGAAGCCTCCGATCCTCTTTCTCCACGGTATCCGTTTGGGGCGCGAGATTTGGACGCCTCACGCGCGTGCGCTGGCGTCGCGATATCACGTCGTCACTTCGGACTTGCCCGGGCACGGCCGGTTGGCGGGGATACCGTTCACACAGGATAGCGTCAACGCGCTGCTCGAGCACGTGATAAACGACGTCGTCGCAGCACCGCCGCTCATCGTGGGCTACTCGCTGGGCGGTTACGTAGCGATGCGTTTTGCCTCGCGTTCGCCCGAACGTACCGCGGGCTTGCTGCTCGCCGGCTGCACGCTCGATTTCGAAGGCTGGAAGTGGTGGCCTTATGACGCAAGCGTCAAGTTCACGGCGATGCTCCCGCGTCCGCTCTACGACGCCTTCGTGCACACGGCGCTGACGCTAACGCTTCCCCGCCAATGGGTGGACGTCGTCGAAGCGATTCCGTTCGACCGCGACGTCTTCAGCCAAACGAGCGCGATCGTCCGCGAGGGCAGTCACGCACTGGAAGCGATATCGAGCTACCGGAAACCGGTGCTCATCGTCAACGGAGAGTACGACTTCGCGTTCCGCTCCGACGAGCGGCGCTTCTTACACCGGCTGCCGCAAGCGCGGCTGCGCATCATCCATGGGGTCGATCATACCGGACCTTTGAGACGGGTCGAGGAGTTCACCGGGATCGTCGACGGCTTCGCGAAGAACGTTCTGCATGCCTAAACTTCTGCGGAGACTCGGCGCACGGGACGCCGCGCTGATCGTGATGGGCGGCATCATCGGGTCGGGCATCTTTCGCAACCCGTCGGTCGTTGCGAAGTTCGCGCCCAGCGGCGTCGTCATCATGGCCATCTGGGCGATCGGCGGCGGCATCGCGCTGCTCGGCGGCGGCGTCTTTGCCGAACTCGCGGCACGGCGCCCGCACGACGGCGGCCTGTACGCCTATATGCGCGATGCGTTTCATCCGGTGATCGCGTTCATGTACGGTTGGACCTTGCTGCTCGTCTCGCAGAGCGGCGGCATGGCAGCGGCGGCGGTGACGTTCGCAGGGTACGTAACGCCGTGGTTCGGTTTCCACGCGACCGAAACCGTTGCCGAGCGCGTTCTCGCGTTGGCGGCGATCGGCATTTTCACGATCGTCAACGCGCTGGGCGTGCGCCAGGGCACCAATGCACAGAACGCGTTCATGGTGCTCAAGATCGCGGCAATCGCCGGTTTCGTCGCGGTCGGCCTATTCGCGCCGCACGCGCCGGCCGCGGCCGCGACCGCGTCGAGCGGGTTCGTCGGCGGGAGCGTTATCGCGGCGATGGGCCTCGCGATGGTTCCGGTGCTCTTTTCGTATAGCGGTTGGCAAACGTCGAGCTTCATGTCGGCCGAGTTGAAGGATCCGCACATCACGTTGCCGCGCGGCATGATTATCGGCGTCGTTACCGTCGTCGTGCTGTACCTCGCGGTGAACGCGGTTTGCGTTCGCGCGCTCGGCGTCGAGAATCTCGCCGCCACCAACGCGCCGGCAACCGCGATCGCACAACTGGCCTTCGGGCAATCGGGTGCGGTGATCATTACGATCGTGGTCGCGCTGTCCACGCTTGGATTCTTGAGCAATCAAATCCTGACGTCGCCGCGCGTCTATTTTCAGATGGCTGCCGACGGCACGTTCTTCAAGCAGCTCGCAAACGTTTCGGCACGTACGCACGTCCCGGTGCTCGCCATCGTCGCGCAAGGCGTCGTGGCCGCAATCATCACCCTGTCGGGCGCCTACGATCAGATTCTCAACTACGTCACGACCGTCGACTATATTTTCTTCGGCCTCTCCGCGATCGCGCTGATCGTCTTTAGAAACCGCGACAAGATCGCCGGAGCGCCCAAGCCCTTTTACGTCATCCCGGGCCACCCGTACAGTACGGTGCTTTTCTTGGCGATCGCGTGGACCATCGTCGGCGACGTGCTGATCAAATCGCCCGGCCCGACGCTCGTCGGCTTGGCGATTCTCGTCAGCGGCATCCCCGTATACTGGCTGTTCACGCGACGTAACGCAGAGCGGCCGGCGACGTGAGACAGGCGCTGCGTGTTACCACCGTCTTCGTCATCGGCATTTTGGAGGTGGCCTGTTTCACCGTCGCGCTCGTGACGTGGAATACGCCGGGCGCCGAGTTCGGTTGGAATCTCGGAAGAGACGCCTTGACCGTCACGAGCGTCGAGCCGAATCTGCCCGCGGCCAGAGCCGGAATCGTTCCCGGTGACAAAATTGTATACGCGACGATGCCCGTGCTCGGGCGAATCGATGCGCTGCTGGCCGAGAGCGTTTATCCGGGAGCAACGATATCTTTTCGAGTAGTGCACGACGGCATCGAGCGGCAAGTCACGATGCAGGCGGAAAGCTTTCCGTCGATTTCCGCGCCCGCAAACGTCGCGTACGCATTCGGCGGCCTGGCATTAGGATTGGTCGGGTTAGCACTCGTCGCGTTTCGACCCAGCGCGATGACGTGGGGATTCGCGGCGGTAGCACCGACGTTGATCTTCCCCGAAGCGCTCTATATTTGGTCCGAGCGCGCGCCGCTCGAGCAAGCTTTTGCGTTTCATATCCTGCTCTCGATCCTATACGCGCTGCAGCTTCTCGGCGTGATCGTCTTCGCGTGCCGATTCCCGACCGATTCGCCGGCCGGCTTTGCGAAAACGGTGAGCCATGTTGCCGCTCCGATTTCGGCGGCAGCTCTCGCCGTATACTGGTACATCGACTACGCGGTCTTCATCTCTAATGTTGCGCCTCCGCACTGGACGCTGCTGCTCAACGACTACGCGGCCACGATTTTGGGGGCCATCCTCGCTTTGGTTGCGATGTTTTCAAACTACGCGGCGCAGCAACGAATCAACCGCAGCCGTCTCGTTCCCGTGATCGCCGCCTTCGTCGTGTTGAACGTGTCGATCGCCGTCGAACAGATTGTCTCGGAGGTCAGCAGTAACCCCGCGGGAGTAGGCGCCACATACTTTTTCTTTGCAGTATCCGCCGCGCTGCTGGCAACGGCCATTGCCTACGGGGTTGTGCGCCATCGCGTCATCGACGTCAACTTCATCATTAGCCGGACGCTAGTGTACACGATCCTCACGGTCTTCGTCGTCGCCGTCTTTTCGCTGATCGAGTACGTGTTCGGCAAGCTGCTCGAGCACCAGGGCGTCGCGACGTTCTTAGAGATCGCGGCGGCCGTGGGACTCGGGCTTTCACTCAACGTGCTGCACGGCAGGCTCGACAACTTCATCGATCGCACGATCTTCCGCAAACGGCATCTCGCGGAGACGCGGCTCGAGCGTGCCTCCGAGACGCTGCCCCACGCGACGTCGTCGGATTTCGTTCACGAGATGCTCGTGGCCGAACCGGTCGACGCGCTCCAGCTGGCGTCGGCGGCGGTCTTTCGCCGGAACGGAACGGGATTCAGACGCGAGAGCGCCGCAGGATGGTCGCCCGGTGACGCTGCGGAGCTCGAGGAGAACGACCATCTCGTCGCGCGACTGCGCGCCGAACTGCAGCCGCTAAGCATTTCCGAGGTACGCTGGCCGCGCGAAAACGTTCCGGGCGGCGTCGCGGCGCCGCTGTACGCCGTGCCGATCGCCTCGGGCCACAGTTTGGCAGCATTCGCGCTCTATGGCGGCCATGCCGGCGGCGAAGATCTCGATCCCGACGAGCGCCGCAGCCTTCGCGCCTTGGCGGCCGGAGCGGCCTTGGCGTACGACCATCTTACCGCCGAAGAACTCAAGCGCACTATCGACGAGCTGCGTGGCGAAAACGAAGCGCTGCGACGCTCGCAAGAACTGCTGGTCGACAAAGTCCTTAAGCGGCTGGAGTAATCCGAGCCCTTACGTTTTACCGCGCGTCGAATGCGCCCGACCGCGCGATCGTGTAACGTTCGTATATGCAGGGATTGAACACAGGCGACACCGCCTGGGTCTTGGCGAGCGCGGCTCTGGTGATGATCATGACGCCGGCGTATACCGCGATCGTGACGTTCCTGATTCTCAAGATCGTGATGCTGCTCGTTCCGCTGCGGGTGACGGAACGCGAAGAAACCCTCGGCCTCGACGTGACGCAGCACGCCGAAGCCGCCTACGTTTGAGGATGTAACGATGGAAATCGCGTTGGCACTCGGGAGTTTTCTCGTCGTGCTGGGAGCGTGCGCACTGGCCGCACGTCATAAGCAATCACCGCGGCCCGTGCCCCGCGAAAACGCCGGCGACCCCGGCTTTCTGCGGAGGCTTGCGAGCTAGCTTCTCAGAGACGCCCAAGGATCGAAGCGGCCGCCGGCGCTATCATTGACAGCGGAGGTCGGGAAGGACGTGACACTCACCCTGTTTGCGCTGATTGTTGCCGCGACGGTGCCTAGCCCCACCGCGTCGCCGCTCAAAGAAATTTATCACGCGAAATCGACGCCGTTTTGTACGGTATTTCGTGAAAACGTCTTTCACGCGGTTCAAGGGCTTCGTATTAACGATGCCGTGTTCGTCGAAGGAAAGCGCATCTTAGATTCCCTCGCTCGCGATGCCGTGTCGGATCCCGGCGGCGGCGCGATGAACTCGGGAAAACCAAAGCGGGGCGCCACGTTCGGCAATAGCGCGCAACTCGACCGCTACCGCTCGGGCCAGGCCGCTCATGCCGTGGCCGACAACCTGACGAAGATCTATCAGTTGCTCTCCGACACGGACCGCTTTCCGGCCGATCCGCAAACCGATGCCGAGCGCGACCTCGCCCTCATGAAAAAGCGGCTGCTCGCCGTCGCCGACGCGCAAGAGCGATCGCTCAACATCCTCGAGGGAACGTACGAAAGCGATTCGCTCGACGATTTACTGTCGCGCAATTCCGGCTTGGAAGAGACGCTCGGGATTCCCGCTGGAGGTGTGACACCGGCGCCCGTAATCCCGGCGGTTGCGAAAGGCGGTTCTTTGTACGATACGACGCCCGTCGGGCAAATTGCAGCCGGGTTAACGGTCAGCCGCGCGCTTACGGGTTCGCTGGAAGATCTGGTGGCGCCGGCGATCGATCCCGGAATCAGCCGCTGCAAATAGGCGTTAGCTTTTCGTCGCCACTCGATGAACGAGGCGGCCGAAATGGATATACCGTCGCGACGGCAGCTCCGCCTTTGCGGCGTGTCGCAGTCCGACGACGATCGCGAGCATCATCAGCGCGCCAAAACCGATTGTAACCCAGAATGCGGCGTGGAGGCCGGCAGCTAGCGGCGGGCTCCGTAAATCTTCGACGGCGGCGCCGACCGCGACGCCGAGACCGATCCCGAGCTGCAGCGCGAAGCTGAGCACCGCCGACGCGCTGCCTTCGTCGGCGTCGTCGACGTGCGCCAAGCCGGCGATCATGCCGCTTTGATACGCGAGCATGCCGCCGAAACCGCCGATGCACGTCGCGGGCAGCAGAATCGCCCAATATGGCGAGTGCGGTTCGATGAAGAGGAGAATCACCTCGCCCGCGATCATCAGCAAGCCCGTGACGATGCCCATCGCCTTAACGCCGGCAGCGCGCACGATCGGCATCGTCAGCGGCGCGGCAACGAACGAAATGAAAAACGCTTCCGGAAGAAACGCCATGCCGGCGGCCAGCGGCGAGTAGCCCGACACTTGCTGCACGTAGATCGACGCAAACACCATCACGCCGGCGTACGACGCCGGCTGCAGCATCACGACCGTTGCGCCCGAGAGCAGATCGGGATACCGGAACAGCCGCGCCGGCAAGATTGGTTCGGCAGCGCGCCGTTCGACGAACGCGAGCGCGACGAACAGTGCAGCGGTTACGCCGAATGCAATCCACGGCACCGGCGACGCTATACCGTTGGCCGGAATCGACTCGATCGCATAGACGAACGTTACGAGCCCCGCCGTCAATAATACGGCACCCGTCACGTCGAGCTTCGGCCGCTGCGCCATTCCTGCGTCGCGAGGCACGTAAAATGAAATGAGCGAGCCGATGACGATCGCCACCGGAACGTTGACCCACAACACCGCGCGCCAGCCGAGATACTGCACGAGAATGCCGCCAAAAAGCATACCCGCAGCCACGCCCAGGCTGCCGGCCGTTCCCCACAGTGCAATCGCGCGCGAGCGCTGCGGCCCCGGCGGAAAGAGCGATAGAACGATGGCCAGCGCCGCCGGGTTAACCAGCGCGGCACCCAATCCTTGCAACGCACGCATCGCGATGAGCATCGCGCCGCTCTGCGCCAAACCGCCGACCAGTGACGCGCCCGTAAAGATCGCCAACCCCGCAACGAAGAAACCGAAACGGCCGTAGAGATCGGCGCAGCGGCCCGTGAGCATCAGGAATCCGGCGAGAAAGATCGCGTACGTGCTGACGATCCACTGACCTTGTGCGGCGGTCATGTGCAGTTCGGATTCCATCGACGGCAGCGCTATGCTCACGATCGAGAAATCGACGATGAGCATGAAGAAGGTCGCACTCAGCAAAGTGAATGCGACCCATACGTTCTTGGCAGGCGCGGCTTGTGCGGCTGCCGTCACGGCATCGACTTGATCTTGGCCTCGAAGTTAAATAACTTGCCGTTCTGGTTTCCCGTACCCTTGATCGTACCGTGCGAGCCGATCGTGGCGTTGGGCAATGAGAACGAACCGAATCGCAGCATCATGTGGTTGTCGCTGCTAATCGTGCCGGTCACGGTCAGAATGCGCCCGCGGTAGGGATCGGGGCGCACCGACTGCGAGTCGTACGTTCCGTTGACGATGCCGTGATTGAAGTTCAACTTCATGACGCCGGAATACGGAACGCCCCCGGTATTCCCGAACTGCGGCTGATACGCGGCGATGTAGGTCGCACTCCAGACAGCCGGATGTTGCGTCGTATTTTGAACGGCTGCGAGCGTGAAAGGCGTCGACAGCGCCGTGATGACGGCGAAGAGAATGTGCACGTTACGATACCTCCATTAGTTTTGCCCAATCGGTCTTCGAGATACGGAGTGCCGATTCGTCGAGGGTCGCGAGCGGCTTCTTGGTGAGGTGCTCGCGCTCGCACAGATCGCGCTGATGCGTGTCGACATAGAGCAGTCCCGTAACGAACTCGCCGCGCGCCGTGGACTCGTGAATGGTGCGCATCGCGCCGATCGCATCGGTTGGATCGTAGTCGGCATCGAGCTTGCGCAGAATCACGTGAGAGCCGTCTTCCAGTTCGACGTCGTGAACCGAGCCCGGCTCGTAGTCGGCCTGGATCTCCTTGCTCCCGGCGATGAAGTCGACGGTGTGCAGCACGATGTCGTGGTCTTTGACGTGCGCGTAGCTCTTGGTAGAGCCTTCGTGATCGTTGAACGTGACGCACGGACTGATGATGTCGATGATCGCCGTCCCGCGATGCGAGAACGCCGCCTGCAGCAACGGAACGAGCTGCTTGCCGTCACCCGAAAACGAGCGCGCCACGAACGTCGCGCCGAGCTCGATCGCCAGACCGCAAACGTCGATGGTGGCGTACTCGTTGACCTTGCCGCCTTTCTGCTTCGATCCGACGTCGGCGGTGGCCGAGAACTGACCCTTCGTGAGGCCGTAGCACCCGTTGTTCTCGATAATGTACGTCAGGTCGACATTGCGGCGGACCAAGTGGCAGTATTGACCGATGCCGATGCTCGCGGTATCGCCGTCGCCGCTGATGCCCAGCACGAGCAACTCACGATTGGCCAGCTTCGCGCCGGTTGCCGCGGACGGCATCCGCCCGTGCAAGCTGTTGAACCCGTGCGCCTGCTCGACGAAATACGCCGGCGTCTTGGACGAGCAGCCGATACCGCTCATCTTCGCAAGCTTGTGCGGTTCGACACCGTAGTCGAAGAGCGCCTTGATGAGATGATTGGTGATCGAGTTGTGCCCGCAGCCCGCACACAGCGTCGTGGGAAGGCCCTTGTAGACTTCGCGAGTCAAGCCGATGATGTTGAGATTTGCCGTCATGATTACTCCGCAACGACCGCCGGCTGGCGCTCGGCTTCCAAAATGGGATCGAAAATGGCGTGCGCGTCGATCGGCACGCCGTTGTAGTGACAGATCGACTGCAAACGGCCGATGAGATGCGGCGGCAGCTCGGTGCGCAAGATACCGTACAGCTGACCGTCGCGATTTTGTTCGATAACGTAAACGCGTTCGTGCCGTTTGACGAACGCGGCAACGTCGGGTGCGAGCGGCAGCGCGCGCACCCGCATGTAGTCGACTTCCAGGCCGGCGTCTTCGAGCTTGTCGCGCGCTTCGACGATCGCGTGATGCGTGGTTCCGTACGCCAGAATCCCGACCGGGCGGCCCTTGTCGTCGACCCACGGTGCCGGCACCGACGTGCGCGCCGTTTCGAGCTTACGCAGCAGACGGTCGAGTCCGCGCTGCCACACATCGGGCTGTTCGGAGTAGCGCGCTTCTTCATCGTGGCCGGTGCCGCGCGTGAAGAAACCGGCGTTGGGGTGTTTCGTGCCCGGCAGCGTGCGATAGGGAATGCCGTCTTTATCGACGTCGCGGTAGCGCCCCCACGACTTCATCGAGCTCAGATCTTCAGCCGCGAGCACCTTGCCGCGATCGTAGGGCTTCTTCGGATACGGCAGCGGTTTGGTCATCCACGAGTTCATGCCGAGATCGAGATCGGAGAGCACGAAGACCGGCGTTTGAAAACGGTCGGCCAAATCGAACGCTTCCATCGCGAGCTCGTAGGCTTCCCGAACCGTCGCCGGGAGCAGCACGATATGCTTGGTGTCGCCGTGCGAAAGCGTGTACGCGAACGCGAGGTCGCCCTGCATCGTGCGCGTCGGCAAGCCGGTCGACGGTCCCGCGCGCTGCACGTCGAAGATGACGCCCGGGATCTCCGCATAGTAGCCGAAGCCGGCGTACTCGGCCATGAGCGAGATGCCCGGACCCGACGTCGACGTCATCGCGCGCGCGCCGGCCCAGCCGGCACCGAAGACCATTCCGGCCGCTGCCAGTTCGTCTTCGGCTTGCACGATCGCGACGTTGCGTTCTTTCGTCTCCGGATCGACGCGGTATTTATCGCTGTATTGAATGAAGTACTCACACAGTGACGACGACGGCGTGATGGGATACCACGCGGCAACCGTACATCCGCCCATGACGCAGCCCAATGCCGCCGCGCGGTTGCCCTCCATGAACATGTAGCCGTCGGTCTTGCCGCTCATGCGCTCGAGAGCGTACTTGTCGCGCTTCTCGAGATTCTCGCGAGCGTAATCGTAACCGACCATCACGGACTTCATGTTGAGCTCGACCGCCGATGCCTTGCTCTTGAACTGCGTACGTAGACCTTCTTCGACCGTGTCGGTCGGAATCTCGAGCAGATGCGCGAGCGCGCCGACGTAGATCATGTTCATCAGGTACTTGCGCAAGTCGCCTTTGTCGGCAAAGTGCTCTTTGGCAAGCGCGTTAAACGGAACGCTGTAATAGGTCAGATCGTCGCGCAGCGTTTCGTTCGTCAACGGGTACGTCGCTTCGTGCACGACGACACCGCCGGGCTTGACGCCCGCCACGTCTTGCTGCCACGTCGCGCCGTTGAGCGCAACGAGAACGTCGACGTCGCGCGTTCGGCAGCGATACCCTTTGGAGGTGACGCGCACGTCGAACCACGTCGGCAACCCTTCGATGTTCGAGGGAAACACGTTTTTGGGCGCGACCGGCACGCCCATGCGAAAGATGGCGTTGGTCAGAACGAGGTTGGAAGACTGGCTACCCGAGCCGTTGACCGTCGCCACCCGAATGGTAAAGTCGTTGACCGTTCGTTGGGGCATGCGTTGTGGGTTATCCGCCGCTCGCACGGGCTCCCCCGTTCAAGCAGAGCTTGCAAGCACCGCGCGCCCCGAGGCCGAAGCGGTACCCATGGTACCTGGGCTCGCACACGTCATTCTTCACGTCGGCTTCTGCAGCGCCATCGCGCGCTTGAAGCCCGACGCCGCGATCGCACTTCACGTCCGCTTGTCTGACCGGACCGGACGAACCACGCTCGATCGCACGTTCCGCGTCGACCGCGGAGACGGCTCGGAAGCAATCGTCGAGTTCGACAGCGCGCAGGGGACGTTTCGCCTCGACGCAGCCGCGCCGCGGTACGGTTGTTCGGTAACCGATTACGTCGCGCTCATGCCCGATCATACGCGCAGCGTGGCCGAGCAGCTCGAGTCGTCACCGGCGTCGCCGCAGATGCCGGTCCTTCTCTACGGTGACGCGCCTCAGACGATGCTCTACGCTAACCCGACGTACGTTTTCTTCGACAAGTCCGCGGTCGCGTGCGGTAAACCAATTGCCGCACCGATAACGACCCACGTTAACGTGGAGAACGATCAAGATTCCTATTACGCGTGGCTCTACAACGACGACGCCACGCGCCAACCCGACACCGAGGTACTCGCGCTGCGCCTCCAGACGCCGACGCACCAGCATCACTACGTTCGCATTCCGTTGCCCTTTCCGGTGCCGCGCTCGCTCTGGCCCGGCAGCATTCATCTGGATGTGAGCGAAGGCATGATCGACGAGCTTGCGACCGAGCCCGTCGATACGCTGCTCTGTCCGAAGATGTGGAAGACGTCCGCGGGTTAACGCAGAACGTCGGCCGCATGAGAACGATGTATCGGTTGCTCGCGTTAGGCGCTTTCCTATCGCTCGTTTGCTCGGCTTCCGCAACGGCGGCAACGAGTGCGGCGACGACGAAGGTTGCGACGCAGCTCAAGGCCGATTTGCAAGCCTATCTCGCGTCACGCGGCGCACCCGAACATATTTCGGCGGCGTCACTTTCGGTGAGCTTGCCGGACGGCCGTTTTATCGACGTTGCGGCCGGAACGGACGCATATGGCGGCGGCGCTCCCGTTACGCCCGCGAACTTGTTTCAGATCGGCAGCAACACCAAAGCGTTTACTGCAATAGTTGCATTAAAACTCCAGGCGCAGCACAAACTAACGATCGACGACACCGTCGGGAAATGGCTGCCGCAGTATCCGGCCTGGAAAGCGGCGACGATTGACCGCCTGTTCGACATGACGACCGGCATCCCGACCTACGACGATAGCTTCGACATGCAGCGCGACTACAGTCGCAACCCCGTTCGCGACTTTACGCCGGCCGAACTCATCGCGTACGTCGATCCGAAGTCGCCGCTCAAACACGTCTGGCTGTACTCGAACACCGGCTATGCGTTGGCCGAGATGATCGAAGAAAAAGCGGCCGGCAAAAGCTTCACCGATCTGATCCGCGACATGGTGATCGCGCCCACCGGTATCAAGGATCTCTATTATTATCCCGGCGTCTATCCCGCCGAGCTGCGCGCGCGCACCGTGCAAGGCTACTTCTACAATCCCACGCCCGAAAACGCGGGATTCAAGCCGATGGTCGGCAAGAGTCAGCGCGATTATAGCTTGTCGTGGGCAGGGGCCGCGGGGGCGATGGTCGCCACGCCGCACGCAGTGGCCGCATGGGCGCGCGACCTCTACCAAGGCAGCGTACTTACGACCGCCGAGCGCGCGCGTATGGAACGGCTCGTATCGCAGAAGACGGCCGATCCCATTGCCGACACGAGCGCGAGCGATTCGCGCGGCTTTGGGTTGGGCCTCGCGAAGCTGTACATGCCGGGATTGGGATCGTTTTGGTTCTACGAGGGCACGACGCTCGGCTATCGCGTGCTGCACGCTTACTTTCCGAAAGAGAACGTCGTCCTCGCGTTTGGCCTGAACAGCCAGCCGCCTGACGGACATAACAACGCCGGGCAGCTCGTCCAAACGATCGTCAACACGTTAAAAGCCAACGGATTGTTTCACTAACGTGGCGTAACGCGCTCGAGTATCCCCTTGCACGCCACGATCGCATCCCCGCTCGGCAACGCGGCAGCCGCTGCGGGAGCATCGCACGACTGACGGTTGGCGAGAAAAGCAGCGCCACCGGCGGTGAACGCGGCTAGCCAAGCCGATTGCGAATCGCTCGCCGCAACGTAACCGATATTGGGCGTGCCGGTGAGAATGATGAAATGCACGGCGTCCAAGTGCACGTCGCGGACCTGCAGCGTCGGGGCGACGAGCTGCTGCGAGAAATCGAAATGGCGTTCGGCGTAGACGCTTTCGCTGGAGGGCATCAGCAACGTTGCCGTCGTTCCATCGTGCAGAAGCGGGACGCGCGATGCAACGATGCCGTCGAACTCGCCGCGAACGTCGTAATGGTTTGGCGTTTGCTTCTGTGGGTCGATAAAGCGATCGTATCGATAGAGCCGGCTATCGCGATATCTCTGCACCGGGTCGCCTGTATTGCCACCGATCTCCAGGAAGAAATACCGACCGGTAAACGCGATGGGAACGCGCACGCTCGACATAGGGTCCGCGTCATCGTAGCGTCCTTTGTTGCGAAGCGGTTCGGGGAAATACGTATAGCTCTCGAGCTGTTTTCCCGTTAAACCGTCGTAGCGGTCGAAGTGCGCCGGCGGCACGCCATCGCTCACGTCGTCGTCGACAAACCAGAGCGCGTCGTCGGTGGATTCGGCATAGTATTGCCGCTGCGTTTCGAAACGCCGGACTCCGGTGCGCCGATCGAAAACGTCGACGTAGCTGAAATGCGGTTCTCCTGCGCTGTACGACCAGAGTACGACGTCGGGCAGAACCGTTGGATTGAGGCTGAGGCCCACGCCGCCGCGCGCGCGCCAGCGCCGCGTACCATCGCGCGAAGCGAGTGCGACGACGTCCGTGTAGGCATCGGGATCCTCACTCGCCGGCGCGACGGCAACGGCAACCAGTTCGCGGTCCGCGTCCAATCCGAGTGCACCGGAGCCCAACGGAGGGCTACGCCAAAGCACGCGTGCGGTGGAGGGCTGGAGAGCAACGATCGTGTCGTGTGGCCCCGTCGCAATAAGCCGGTCCCCCGAAAGCGTGATGGGCGTTTGGAGGTTCGCGCGCTGCCACAGCACGCGGCCGTCTCGCGTCGAGTAAGCCGTAACGCCGGTAGAGGTACCGACGATCGCAGTCGCGCCGCCATCGGCGACGAGTATTGCGGGAAGGCGTCCCCAATCGCCGCTGACACACCATACGGCGTCGAGCTTTCCGATTCCCGATTGCGGCGTCACGGCGCAAAGCGCAACGATCGCTCCCGCACACGCGACCCAGAGGTTCCATCGCATACGAACCGGTTCGCACGCTCGCAAAGTGAACCTTCGACCGTTCGCCCAGCAGCTTCTCAGTTATAAAAAAGGGGCGCGTCTTGCGACGCGCCCTCGATGGTATTTCCGCGGAAGCGGAACTACATCATGTCGCCGTAGCCGCCCATGCCGCCACCGCCGGCCATCGACGGTTCTTTCTTCGGCTCGGGCTTGTCGGCAATCAGCGTCTCCGTCGTCAGGATGAGCGCGCCGATCGACGCCGCGTTTTGCAGCGCCGCACGCGTCACCTTGAACGGATCGATGATGCCCGCTTCGAACATGTCGACGACTTCGCCCGTCATGGCGTTGAAGCCGAACGGCGAGTTCTTCGAGCGAACGTTGTTGACCTGAACCGAACCCTCGAAGCCGGCGTTCTCCGCGATCTGCCGCAGCGGCTCTTCGAGCGCCTTGCGGACGATCTGGATACCGATCTTCTCGTCGGCCCACGTCGTTGCGTGACCGTTGGTCTTCGGCGGCTCGTACTTGTCGATCGCCTTGACCGCGTGCACGAGCGAAGCGCCGCCGCCGGGGATCATGCCTTCCTGCACGGCCGCGCGGGTCGCGCTGAGAGCATCCTCGATGCGGTGCTTCTTCTCTTTGAGCTCGGTCTCGGTCGCGGCACCGACTTGGATAACCGCAACGCCGCCGGAGAGCTTGGCGAGACGCTCTTGCAGCTTCTCACGATCGAAGTCCGAATCGGTCTCCTCGATCTGCTTCTTGATCATCTCGATGCGGCCCTTAATGGCATCTTGCTTGCCGTTGCCGTCGACGATGGTCGTCTCTTCCTTGGTAACCGTCACGCGCTTGGCGCGGCCGAGCTGATCGGTGGTCACCTTGTCGAGCTTGAGGCCCAGCTCTTCCGAAATCACCGTCGCGCCCGTGAGCGTGGCGATGTCCTTGAGCATTTCCTTGCGGCGGTCGCCGAAGCCCGGTGCCTTGACCGCAACCGACGTGAACGTTCCGCGCAGCTTATTTACGACGAGCGTCGCGAGCGCTTCGCCTTCGACGTCCTCGGAGATGATCAGCAGCGGACGCTGCATCTGAACGACCTTCTCGAGCAGCGGCAGGATGTCGGCAATCGCCGAAATCTTGCGCTCGGTCACGAGAATGAACGGATCGTCGAGAACCGCTTCCATACGCTCCGAATCCGTGACCATGTACGGCGAGATGTAGCCCTTGTCGAACTGCATGCCGTCTTTGGTCTCGACTTCCGTCTTGAGCGTGCGCGACTCTTCGACCGTGATCACGCCGTCTTTACCGACCTTCTCCATCGCATCGGCGATCAGGTCGCCGATCTCTCTGTCGTTGGCCGAGATCGACGCGACCTGCGCGATCTTGTCCTTGGTGTCGACGTTCTTCTTGAAGTTCTCCATCTCGGCAACGGCGATCTCGACGGCCTTTTCGATGCCGTGCTTGATCTGAAGCGGGTTGCTGCCCGCGGTCACGTTGCGCAGACCTTCGCGGATGATCGCTTGCGCGAGCACCGTCGCGGTCGTCGTGCCGTCGCCGGCGACGTCGTTGGTCTTGGAAGCGACTTCCTTGACGAGTTGAGCGCCCATGTTCTCGAACGCATCGGGCAGCTCAATTTCCTTGGCAATGGTTACGCCGTCGTTGGTGATCGTCGGCGAGCCAAATTTCTTGTCGAGTACGACGTTGCGACCCTTCGGACCGATCGTCACTTTGACGGCGTCGGCCAGGATGTTCGCACCGCGCTCGAGCGCGCGACGCGCGCTTTCATCGAATACGAGTTGCTTTGCAGCCATGTTAAAGTTTCTAAACTCCCTTATGCGTGCGCCGGCACTTTGTCGACGATGGCGAGGATGTCTTTTTCGGGGATGATGAGATACTCGGTGCCGTCAATCTTGACTTCGCTTCCCGAGTATTTACGATAGAGCACGCGGTCGCCAACTTTGACGCCCATCGCGAGCTTGGTGCCGTTGTCGAGCGTGCGGCCACTTCCGGCCGCCCGGATCACGCCCTCTTGGGGCTTTTCCTTGGCGGTGTCGGGGAGGAACACGCCACCGGACGTGACGTCCTCTTGCTCGACGTGCTCGATAACGACGTTATCGTGCAAAGGCTTGAGATTCACAGAAAACCTCCAACAGCTAATACAGAGTCTGAGACGTTAGCACTCTCAGCGCGAGAGCGCTAGCCGTGCTATATTAGCAAACTCTGTAGGGGACTGCAACCCTTCGACTCCGCCCTGTAGGCGCAATTCAGAGATGTCCCCGATTGAGCAAAGCAGAGATGTCCCCTTAAGGGCCAAGGGCTTCCGACATGGAGCTTGTTACCTTGACCACCAAGGAAATTCACCGCCTGGAGGTCCTTCAGGCACTCGCCGCCGGCAGGCTGCAACAGGCCGAGGCGGCCCGGGCATTGCAGCTCTCGGTGCGCCAGGTCAAGCGGCTATGGCGCCGACACCGGACCGGTGGCGCCAGCGC